>JADFNE010000051.1 GCA_022563535.1 Myxococcales bacterium | reverse complement strand
GTAGCCCTCGTCTGCCATGGTGAGGCAACGAGTCGCAAGAGGGATCACAAAGAGCAGCGCGCATCCGCAGATCGCGATCGCTGCAAGCGGCCGAGCGATGGAAGACAAGGCCGCATTGGGACGATCAGACATGCGCCGAAGTATAATCCGCCGGCTTCGAAATACAGAATGACTCGATTTTCAGCAGCATCGGGGGCCGTGGCCCATTCGGCGGCAAGGCCGTCGCTCCGAAGCATTCATGTTTGCTCGCACTTCGTGGACCGTCTTGCCGGCTATCTGCTTGTTGGCGCGCAGCATCTGCGAGACGGCCACAATCGCTTCAGTCGCCACGAGCGGCGCGCATTCCAGTCGAGGTGTTCTCTGGTGCGGGCTCTGCGGTCTCTTGCCGACCCGCGACCCTCTCGTGCAGCTCCAGAACTACCCATCCGAATCGCTCGGCCCGACTTCCGGGAAGATGGGCTCTTGACCCGAAATTCCTCAGGAAAAATGGCCGCTTAGCCGATTCAAGGTCCAATTCCCGGCGTGCGAATTCGGGACCGGTCCGCGATTTTCGAAAGCGATGAGCAGAGGAAAACACCTGATGGCTGCGTACATTCGCTTCTACCAATTCGACGCCTCGCCCTTCGGCAGCGGGAAGGCGAAGCCGGGAGTGGTGCTGGGAACGAAGTCGCTTCGCGGTGCACTCGCCAAAGTAAAGCAAGGGCTGGCGGAAGACTCACCTCGCATCTGCCTGACCGGCTCTTCCGGTGTCGGCAAGACGAGTTTCTGTCGTGCACTGCCCAAGTTGCTCGCGGATTCTGCCCAGGTCGCGGTGGTCCTCGATCCAAGCAAACCATGGACAGAGGTTCGCGCCACGATTGCGAAGCGATTCGGTCTTCAAGGAGGTGCGATCTCGCGCAAAGCACTCCTCGCGGCCCGAGAAAGTTCTAAGCATCTCATCCTTGTCATCGACCAGGCAGAAACGCTGAGCCACAAATCACTCGATCATCTTGATATTTTGCTGCAGTACAAATGTGACGACGGAAAACAACTGCTGCACTGCGTGATCTTGGCCAACCTCGATGCCGCGGCCGCCGGCACCGAGATCCCCCTGCTCTGGTGGCTCGACAAGTTCACCACCCTGCAGTTGCAGTTTTCGCCAATTCCCGCGGAAGGCCTGCGCCATTACGTCGAGAAGCATCTCGCAAAGGCGGGTTGGGCGGGGGGCGAGCTGTTTACCGCAGAAGCCCTGCTGGCCATTCATCGCAACACCGGCGGCGTTCCCCGCGCCATCAACGAACTCTGCGAGAAGATTCTGGTCGAGGGAGGGATACACGAAATCAACTCGATCTCGGCCGACTTCATCGAAAGGCTGTGCGGAGATTCGCCGGACGAAATCACGCCAACCGCGGATCCTGAAACTTCGGCAAATCCGTCATCTGTTGGCGAATTCGGGCCTCCGATGACCGCTCAGGAAATGCTCGACGACTGCGCGCTCGGTGAGCCTCCCCCCGAAGTCGGGACTCGAGGTGCCCGAGAACAACAACTCGAGCCCGCAGAAGACATCGCATCCCTGCTCATTACACAGGACAGTTCGGAGATGCTTCAAGTCGCCGGCGACAATCCACGCGCCGAAAAAGAACACGACGCAGGATCGCCCGGTCTCGAACTCGAAAACGAACCCGCCAAGAGTCCGCAGTCGGACTTCCACGACCAGGAAAACTCCGTCGGAGCACCCATTGGAATGGGCCGTGTGGCGTTTGCGCCGCCATCGCGCCGCCGCTCAGTCCCGATGGTCGTGAGTCTGGCCGTGGCGGCAGCACTGGCGTACGCCCTCTACTCACGAGTTCCGGTGCCGACGAAGCTGATCGAATCGGCTGAAGTCAAGATCGCCGAGGTGATCGAAAAGCAGACGCGTCTCAAACCGAAGGAGCAGGTCGAGCCGGCGAAAGAAGTCGCCAAAAAACCCTCGCTGGCGTCCAGTATTCTCGACCGTGTCGACAAGCTCGTGAGCGATACCAAGCTCAAAATCGTGAAGCTTCCCGAAAGCGAAGAAACGCTGCCCGATGCCGAGCCCAGCACCGAGTGGGCGGGTGATCTGGCGGAAGAATCGGAAGCGGAGACGGAACCAGCGGCAGTGCCGACGAAGCCCCAAACGGCGTCAACGACGATACGAATCTCGAGCGAACCGATTGTCGTCAACGAATACACCGCAGTTCCGGACTCAGCGTCTTCCCCGGCGAAGCCATCGACTCCAGCCAAGATCGCGCCAGAAGCAACTACGGAAGCAACTACTCCGCACTGAGTTGCAACACCTCGTCCAGACCCAGCCGTGAGGCGAGCGTGCGAGCGCTTTCTCCCGATCCCGCTGTCCAATCCACATCCGCTCCCGCAAGGACCAGCACCTTCGCAACTTCCCGATATCGAGCGACCGGCTGCGCAGGGTCTGCGGCCCTCGACTCGCCGCCCCGGGCGTCACCACCCGGGGCCTCGGCACCACCGCGGCGCGCGAGCCGGTCGAGCCGTTGCAACACCGCGAGCAAGGCGCGGTCCCCGGCTCCTTCGATCCTGTGCGCGTCCAATTCGAGCAATTTCACGACAACGGTGAGTGATCCCGTTTCGGCGGCGATTTCGAGGGCCGAGTCGCCGCGCTGATTGCGCGCCGACGGATTCGCGCCGGCTTCGAGCAACAGAAGCGCCACAGCTCGGTGCTGACCTTCGAGAGCCGCAATCAGGTGAGGTCGATTGCTCATCGGATCGGCGGCCATCTGGGCCCCTGCCCCCAGCAAGAGATTCACAATCGAGGCATTGTCCCGGGTCGCGGCGATCGCGAGCGGGCTTCTCCCGTGTGGATCGCTGGCGTTCACCAAGGCTCCCTCTCGCAACAGCGTCGCTACCGCGAACTCATTGCCGATGCTGGCAGCAAAGCCGAGCGCGGTCATGCCATTGGTCATGACCTTATCGTGATCTGCTCCAGCGCTGAGGAGGGCCGCGACCAGATCCGTTTGATGTTGTGCAATGGCGAAAAAAAGCGGTGATTCCCCCGAGCGATTCATCACATCGGGATCAGCGCCGGCAGCGAGTAGATCGCGCCCGACAGCCTCATGATGATTCTGCGCCGCAGCAAGCAGTGCCGTCACGCCGCGCTGATCAGCCCCGTTGGGGTCCGCACCGGCTTCGAGCATCATCGCGACGATTTTTAGTTTGCCGGCTCCCGCCGCAAGTTGAAGAGGTGTGGCGCCGCGCTCGTCTGCAAGACCGACGTGCGCTCCCGCTTCGAGCAGAATTTTGGAAATTTCCTCTGACCAGACGGCCATCGCGAGCACGGTTCGCCCGCCGCCGAAGTGCTGGTTTGGATCGGCTCCAGCCGCCAACACGGCACGCACCGCTTCGACGTCCTTTCGCCGCACAGCCGCCTGCAGCGGGGTGGGGGCTGACTCGAGAACGCCAATCACTTGCTTGTGTTTGTGATCCTTTGCGATCTCGAGAGGAGTCATGCCTTCACTGTTTTCGAGACTCCTGTCCGCGCCCCATTTCAACAGGGTCCCGGCGATGCGCGGATTCTTCAGTGCGGCGGCTCGGTGGAGCGGCGTGTTGCCCTCGACATCCAGTGAATTGACCGGCACGCGAAGCCGCAGCAGGCCCCTCACGATGTCGCGCCGATCCGCGATTACCGCGAGATGCAGAGCGGCTTCCCCCCGCCCATTTCGTGCGTCGAGATCCAGCTCGACACTCGTCAACAAAATGATTGTGTCCAGGTCTCCGATTTGCACTGCCAGATGCAGGGCGGGCTCAGAGCCTTTGCCCCGCACGTTGGGATTCGCCTTGCCGTCGAGAAGTTTCTTCACCACCGCCGGACGTTTTGCGGCAATTGCGACGTGTAGAGGTGGTGAACCGTCGAGGGCGGGTTGATCTGGATTGGCTCCGAGTTCGAGAAATCTCGAGACGAGATTGCTCGCTGCGTGTTCAGCAGCGAGATGAAGGGCGCTCCTGCCGTTCCCGTCTTCCGCCGCAATATCGGCGCCGGCTTTCAAGAGCCGGTGAACGATCGCAGCATGACTGCGCAGCGTGGCTAGATGAAGCGCAGCTGCGCCGTCCCCATTGCGATGCTCGACATCCGCACCCCTCGACAACAGGAGTTCGACCGCAGCACCTCGACCCGCCTCGATCGCCCGATGGAGCGGGGTCGCCCCTGCCGAATCTACGACGTCGACCCGAGCATCACTTGCGAGCAGGGCCACGATCCAGCGCGTGTGTCCCTTGGCTGCGGCGACGTGCAGGGCAGTCGCACCACGCTGATCCTGCGCGTCGATGTCGACACCGGCATCGACATACTCTTGCAGCCGAGCGGGATCCTGACTGCCGACCGCATCTTGCAGGGTTGGCGAAGTCGCACAGGCTTGCAGTCCCGTGATGAGGACCAGGAGCGAGCCAAGCAGCCGGCAAATACGGGCAGTGGAGCCAGCAGCCGAGTCTTGGTCCAGGCTCCTAGATATCGATGTCGCTGAAGGTGATCTCCATGCGGTAGGTCTTGAAGGCGACTGTCGTTGCCACTGCTGCGGCGGAATAGCTGATGTCATCGGGAACCTGTCCGAGGAGTACGATTGCGCGGACCTCTTGCTGAGGTTCTGCAATATGCTTGCGAACCCAGCCGATGCGTTCCAGTGCATCGCTGACAAGATCTTTTCCCTTCACCGGCGCATCTTGCGAAGACTCTTTGGCGACCAGGACGACCACGAGGCCTCCGGCGTCGTCTCGGGCCAGCAGGTCGATCTTCCCGACCTCTGTTTCGAAATCGACACCCACGGGCTCTTTCTTCGCGTCGGTGTAGATGCTGAGTCCGCCCTCGATACAGTCCGGGCGATCGTGCAGCTGTTCTCGAATCTGAGCCACCCCAGCTTCGGTCTCGCCAGCTCCGGAGCTCGAGCCGGGATCATCGGCTGGCGAGTCGAGCGGAATTTCGGGGGCGTCCTTCGGGGGCGCCTTTTTCTTGCCCTTCTTGCTCGTCTTTTGCGTCCCCGCCTGGCGCGATCCATCTCGGGGGGTAGGCGCCTTCGCGGTAGAGGGAGAGAGAGCGTGGTTCGGCGATGCCAAAGAAGAACTTTCGGCACCCGTCCGAGATCCGCCTTGTGCGGCCAGATTTCGCCCGCAATTGGGGCAATTGCGCTGATTGGAGGTCGTGCGCGTTCCACAGGATGAGCAGTTCATAACTTTACTCTCAGCAGATTTTGGGTTCGGCAAGCAGATGAATGCTGACGAACCAGTTCCTCATTCTCATCGTCCGACCGGAGCCCAGGGATGAGGGCTGCAAACACTCTCGCAGCAATTGTGTGTTCGGATTATGCTCCGCGCCCACCTGTCCCTTAGCCCCAGAGTCCATCAGAACCCAATGAGCGCCCGCCGAACCCGAAATCCCCTCTACGTCCTGCTCGCCGTCATCGCGATCGATCTGATCGGATTTGGGGTCGCGATTCCTGTACTTCCGTACCTCGCCAAGGAACAGCATCCGGAGGGTTGGGTCCTGGGGCTGCTGCTGGCGTGTTACGCCGCGATGCAGTTCGTGTTTGCCCCGGTCTGGGGCCGACTCTCCGACCGCATCGGGCGGCGCCAGGTGATCCTGATCACGATCGCCGGCACCAGCGCATGTCTCCTGCTGCTCGGCTTGTCCGATTCGCTGTTTTGGCTCTTTGTTGCGCGAGTCTTTGGTGGCGTGTTCGGTGCGAATATCAGCGTCGCAACGGCCTACATCGGCGATGTCACCGAACCCGAAGAACGAACGCGCTGGATGGGGATGGTCGGCGTCTGCTTCGCGGTCGGCTTCACCCTTGGCCCGGTGATCGGAGGCATGCTCTCGGTTTTTGGCTATGGGGTTCCAATGCTGTTCGCGTCGGGGCTCGCAGCGGCCAATTTTGCATTCGCGTACCCAATTCTCCGGGAACCGACGCGCCAATTCATTGAACACGAAGCGCAAACTCGACTCGAAATCCTGAAAAACAACGTGCTTCTGCGACGACTTTCGGGCATCAATTTCGTCTTCACCTTCGCCGTGTGTCAACTCGAGTCGCTGTTCATCTATTTCATGTTCCATCGCTTCGGGTACGAGCCTTGGGATGTCTGGCCCATCATGTTCCTGATGGCCTTTGTCATGATGCTCATTCAAGGCGGAGCGATTCGGTCGCTGGCCAAACGATACGGTGAACAGCGCCTGCTGCTCGTCGGAGTGATCCTGATGGCGATTTCGTTTCTCGCTGTGCCCTATCCGACTACGATCGAGGTGCTGCTGGTTCCACTCGTAATGTCGGCCGTAGGCCGCGCGATATGTCAGCCTTCCATGCTGAGTCTGGTTTCTCTAGAAGCTACGGCTGCGACGCGGGGGGCGGTCATGGGCAGCTTCCAGTCCGCTGCCTCTGCTGCGCGCACGCTTGGACCCGTGGCCGCGGGCATCTTGTTTGACTGGCACGTCGGGGGGCCATTCTTCTTGGCCGGTATATTGATGCTGATCACGATTCCGCTGTGTCTGCGTCTTCCCAGCCAGCGCGAGGCAGGACGAGAGCCTGAATCAGTGAAGGACGCGGCGAGTTAGCTCTCGAGCAGGACCAACGACGCCTTTCCCCAATCCGAAGCGATGCGAAAGTGCCATCCATCCTGGGGGAAGTGCCCGTAGCGCGGCGCTTCGAGACGGTACTCGACTCCTTTCGTCTCGAGTTCGCTCATCGCGTTTCCGGCCAACACGTTCAAAAACTCCCCCACGCCATCTAGACAGAGTTCGGCGTTGAGGCTGTCTTCCGGAAGGCCCGCGATACCGCTGCTGAGTTTTCGCGCAAACGAAATCTCAGCCAGCATCAACACTTCGACTCCTGGATTTCCTGTCATCATTACGGAGGCGACCAGATTGGTTTCGGGATCGGGCGCAACGAAGATTTGACCATCGGCGATCCGTACAGCGAGTCGCGCCGTGCGCATGCACAATCGGGGCAACAGATCGACTAGAGTCTTTGCTACGCGAATATTGGCCAGGGCCTTTGGCAAGACGGCGTTGCCCCGGCCCACATCTGCCTGATCGCGTTTGAAGAGTTCCTCATACTCGGACAACTGTTCTCGGGTGATCTGCCCCAATCGAATCAGCGCATCGCCGACGTTGATTCGGGTCTCGAGTTGATTCAGCAGTATTTCCTCCACCTCGACTGCATTGAGAATCCCCATTTCTTGGGCGAGTTCTCCAAACCTGCGATCCAGGCGGCGCTGTTCGGTATTGACTCTGAGACATTCGGCTTCAGTCGCAAAGCCCGCCCGGACGGCAAGATCGCCGACGGTGAGATTTTCTTGCTCCATGAGTTCGAGAGCCGCGTGAAGTCCCGTCGCATCCACAACGCCCAACTCGATCAAAAACTGTCCGAAAAACTTGATCCCCAAGACTAATCTTCCTGCAGGTGGAAACTCAGTTCAGAATCGATCAGCGCTTTGATCTGTTCGGCATCAAAGGGCTTGCCAACTACCTGAACGGCACCGAGCCGAAACGATTCTTCGGCGTGGCTTCCGGAGCCGCCCAACGAAGTAACCATCGCCACGCGAACATCGGGGTTCGTGGCGCGCATCAAACGCAAGGCCGAAAGTCCGTCCATCTCCGGCATGACGATATCCATCAAAATCAAGTCGGGATGCAAGCTCTCAACAATGCTGATCGCAGCGAGACCATTTTTCGCAGTCCCGGCGACCTCGGCCGAATCGATCTCGTCGATGATCGCGCTTACTTGGGCACGGGCGATCTTGCTGTCGTCAACGATGAGAAGTCTGAGCTTGTCCGCCATGGTTACCTCGTGAGTTCACTGCGGTTTATCGGCCCAAGGGCACGCGGAGTTTACTCACAAGTTCGCCGGATCTGGCGCCCCCTGGGCTTGGACTCGATCCTGGGCGGCGAGGAAGATTCCAGGATCACGCGAAGCGTGGTGCCACCCTCCTCGGCCGAATGCCCCTGGCCGAAAACCCGGGTTTGGCGTTCACTTCCGGTATGCCCGATCGCGCAAATGTCTTGATCGCCGGCGGGGGAATCATTGGCAGCAGCCTCGCGTGGGCCCTGGCGTCCCGTGGCGTCGACGACGTCGTCGTCGTGGATCTCGATCTGAACGGTATCTACGCCTCGAGTGAGCTCAATGCCGGCGGGGCCCGGGCGACCTGGTGGCAGCCGGTAAACATCGAAAGCTGCAAGGCGACGCTGGAGTTCTTCCGCGAGCACGCCGAGCTCTTTGGATTCCAGCCCCGGGGCTATCTCTGGCTCTATGACGACCCTGATTTTTACGCAAGAGCACTCGATAAGCGCAAGCTTCAGAACAACTACGGGCTGGAGGTCGAGGCCTTGCAGTCTGGCGAGGTGGCCGAACGATTCCCCGTTCTCGACCGTAGCATGCACGAAATTGTAGGAGCGACGTTCTCTCCCTTCGACGGCCTGCTTAATCCCAATGCTGTGAGGCGTTGGTATCGAGAACAAGCTGAGAAACTCGGGGTTGTCTTCTGCAACCGCCATTACATCGCTGGCGTCACGACACTGCGCTCGTTCGATGCTGACGACGTGCGGCGCCGGGTCAGTAGCGTCGAAATCGTTCGCGTGAAGAAGGAGTCATTCGAGCGAGACGAACTGAATCTCCGCGAGATTCTCACAAGCCACAGCATTCGTGCAGACCTCCACGATGAGGAACTGAACATCTCCTGCGACACTCTCGTGAACTGCCTCGGCGCCTGGTCGCCAATCTTCGCGGCCAAGATCGGAATTCACGATGTCAGTGAGCCGGTGCGTCGTCAGATTTCGCTGATCGATGTGCACAAGGAAGATCTTCGACCGGGGCTGGACCTGGAATCGATGGGAATGATCGTCGACAGCAGTGGCCTTTATTTCCATCCGGAGGGTTCATACATCCTGGCCGGTTACTCGACACCGCGCGAAGTACCCGGTTTCGATTTCGAATACGAGGGTGATGACTTTTTTGAACGAGAGATCTGGGGACGTCTCGCCCATCGTTCGTCCAGCTTCGAACGCTGCGCCCATGTGCGGGGATGGGCCGGGCTGTATGCGGTCACTCCCGATTGCAGCGGAATCGCGAGCGCCGTTGCCGGTTTCAGCAATTTGTTCGAGGCCCATTCGTTTACCGGGCGCGGCGTCATGCAGAGCTACTCGGTCGGCCAGGAGATGGCGGCGCTGATCGATACCGGCCGGTTCGAACACGTAGACCTGAGTCCTCTTTCCCGCGATCGCTTTGCCGACCCAGCGCGGTTGATCCCGGAAGATCTGCACATTTAATTCTAATGGTGCGCGACTTCCTCGCGAGAAATCCCACCCAGCCATGGCGTTTCAGCACATGCGCGGCACACTTGCCCGGTGACCCATGACCCCGTTGCGCTGACTGATCTCAAAACCGAGGCGCACGTCTGGCTGGCTCGGCCCCGCGACATCGAAGATTCGCAACAGCTCGACGAGTACCGCGACCTGCTATCTGAAGCTGAGCGAGATCGTCACGAGCGCTTCCACTTCGAAGTTCACCGGAAACTGTTTCTGGTCTCCCACGCATTGCTGCGAATCTCGCTTTCGCGATACGCCGAAGTATCCCCCGAGAACTGGCGGTTCTCGGAAGGCGAGTTCGGTCGGCCCGAAGTTTCGGGACCCGCTGGGGTCCCGGCGCTCCGCTTCAATCTCTCTCATACCGAAGGACTTGCGGCCTGCGTTGTTTGCTTGGATATCGATTGCGGCGTGGATGTCGAACGAATGAATCGGGTCAAGGATCTCGACGGTGTGGCGAAGCGTGTCTTCACCTCACCAGAGCGGGAAGACCTCCATAAACGCGACGGCGACTCGTTGCAGGGTCGCTTTGCCGACTACTGGACGCTGAAAGAAGCCTACATGAAAGCGCGCGGCAAGGGGTTCCAACTCCCGCCCCACACCTTCACGATGCGGATCGAGGACTGCGACGAGCCCAGGGTACGGCTCGACGTACCCCCCGACTTCGATGACCAGCCCAGGGACTGGCAATTGGCGGTGTATCCGCTCTCCCAGTGGCAGATGCCCGAGTACCGCCTCGGCGTAGCACTGCGTACGGGAACCTCCGGTTCCCGGCGCATCGTCGTGCGCGAGACCTCCCCGCGTCTTTGATTCAAGATTCCGACCCCGCGGCAATTCGAGGTAATCTGATCCCTTTTGCTGGCTGCGAATTGCCGAGAGCGAGGGGAGACGATCAATTCCACGCTCGGCAGAGCCGATACGAGTAGGCGTTCTGTACGCACGTTCGCAACATCACTCCCCGTACCTACTACCTGGAAACACGCTCTTCGATGACGTCGATCCCTGATCATACAATTGCATCTCACAGCCAGTCCGCGATCAAGAGCGATTCGAATTCGTTCAGGGCAAGGTTGCTGACGCGCACGATCGACCGGATCGTTCCCGCCCACATTCTGCTGGGCGACTCGGAACAGCTCCAACAAGCGCGGGTGATCATTGGCTTCGCGGCACTGCACATCGCCCTTGCGATTCAGGCCGCCGTCTACTTTCAATGGGCGCTGCCCTTGGAAGACGCAATCTGGGCAACTACGGCTCTCGCCGCGAGCATCGGCATTCTGGCCTTTCTCCCAGCCGCACTTCGTCACAACCAGACCATCTCCTCGGCTGCCAACCTCGTCATCGCCCTCGCATTTGTATCGATCTTTGTCGCTACGGCCTTTTCGGGTGGTATCAAGGCACCGATCGTACACTGGTTCGGGTTGCCTCCCATGCTCGCAATCCTGATGGGCGCAAAACGCAGCTCGTGGACCTGGGCCGGTCTAGGCGCCGCGAGCGTCGTTGTTTTCATTGCCCTCGATGCGAGCGGTATTGAGCTTTCCGATCACTTTTACGGCGATCTCGGTCGAGGTTCTGCTCTCTGGCTTCAGCGTTCCGTAGACGTCTTTTCCTGGTTGATCATTCTGACCGCCATAGCATTCTTGAGCGATTACCAAAAACACGAACAGACGGTGCAGCTTGCGCAGACAAACCGCGATCTCCGTCACGAAGTCGAGCAGCGCAGAAGGGCCGAGGAGCGCACGCGCTACCTCGCGTACTATGACGAACTCACGACCTTGCCCAACCGCCAACTCTTCAAGGAGCACCTTACCCAGGCCATGGAGGCGGCCGACCGCGAAGGTCACCTCGTGGGACTGCTGTTCCTCGATCTCGACGGCTTCAAGGAGATCAATGACACCCACGGTCACAGCAGCGGTGACGCACTCCTTCAGCAGGTCGCCAGCCGTCTGCTGAACTGCGTACGAGGCGTCGACAGCATTTCGAGGCAGACGAATGACGATACCGAGTTCGTGTCTCGTCTCGGCGGAGACGAATTTACCATTTTGCTCGACGGACTCAGCGATTTTTCGGAAGCAGCCATCGTCGCACATCGCGTGCTCGAAGAACTCAATTCACCGTTTCGCTTTCATTCCCACGAGGTCTTCGTCAGCGCAAGTATCGGAATCGCACTGTATCCAGGTTCGGTGACGACGATGGACGAACTGCTGCGCAATGCCGACCTCGCGATGTACCACGCAAAGAAGGAAGGGCGAAACAATTTCCAGTTCTTTGAAAACTCCATGAACGACGCGGTCGTCGAGCGCACTACGCTGGCCCAAGCACTTCGTCGCGCCCTCGATCGGGAGGAGCTGGAATTGCATTACCAGCCAATCATATCCGCCAAATCGGGTGAACTCGTGGCGGTAGAGTGTCTGGCTCGCTGGAACGATCCAGTCCATGGCATGATCGCGCCCGCCAAATTCATCGGCATCGCCGAGCAGTCGGGTTTGATTGTAGATCTTGGAGAATGGGTCATCGACGAAGCGTGTGCACAATTTGCGCGTTGGAGCGCCGAGGGGATCGCGCCCAAACGAATCGGCATCAACGTCTCGGGCCAACAGTTTCGAGAGCAACGGCTCGCCTGCAAGTTGATCACTACCGTGGAAGAGGCGAAGATCGATCCGAAATCGATCGAGATCGAGATCACTGAAACCGCCATGATGGTCGACGAGGCCGAGGCCTCACGCTGTCTCAAGCAACTCAAAAAGTTTGGCGTGAGTATCGCGCTCGATGATTTCGGTACCGGCTATTCGTCGCTCAGCTACATCCAACGCTTTCCGGTCGACGCTCTAAAGATCGATCGTTCCTTCGTACAGGCGTTCGAATTCAATCCGGAAGCACACGCCATCGCAACCGCAATCCTCTCCATGGCCAAGGGACTCAACCTGCGAGTCGTGGCCGAGGGAGTCGAAACCGAAACCCAGGCCGAGTTCCTGCGTCGCGAATCCTGTGACGAACTCCAAGGTTATCTGTTCTCGCATCCGCTGGACGCTGAGGAAATGACGGCGGTGTTGCGAGACGGTCTCAAGCCGCAGACCTGAGCGCAGTCGGGTTGCGGTTCCCGACGGGCTGCTTTTCCTCCCGGGCTTACGCGACTAAAGTGGCAAACTACCGGTCGCTGCGTTGACCGAGCCATCCCGGAGATATGTATCGATTGCACGCTGTGCGATGCGCCATTGATGCACTTCGTCGGCGCCGTCCGCGAGTCGCGCCCAGCGCGCCTGGGTTGCCATTTTGGCCAGTGGCGTGTCGGTCGAGTAGCCGAGGGCTCCGTGGACTTGAATGGCGCGATCGATCACCCGGTTCAATGTATTGGCCACGAAGTGTTTCGTCATGGAAACCTCGCTCTTGAAGTCCTCCTTGCGATCGATCCTGTAGGCCGAGTGCAAAATCATCAGTTTGCTCTGATAGATCTCCATGGTCGAGTCCGCGATCATCCATTGGATGCCCTGCTTTTCCGAAAGCAACGTGCCGTGGGAGAACCGCTTGGTCGCGCGATCGATCATCATCTCGAGGGCGACTTCTGCCTGGCCCAGCCAACGCATGCAGTGGGCGAGGCGGGCCGGGCCGAGTCGCGCCTGTCCGAGCAAATGTCCTTCGCCGAGACCGCCCAACATGTTCGCGTTCGGAACACGCAGGTCCGTAATGCGGATCTCGCAATGGTTGTGTCCACCGCTCATTGTTTCAATGTCGCGAACGAGTTCCCAGCCCTCACTCGGAATGTCCACGAGGAAGGCCGAGTTTCCCGCCTGGCGAACTTCGGGGTTGTCTTCTGTCTTTGCAATGAGGATGGCGAACTGCGCGCCGGCGGCTCCCGAGATGAACCACTTGTGGCCGTTGATGATCCAGTCGTCTCCGTCGCGCACGGCTTTGGTTTGGATCAGCGTCGGATCAGAGCCGGCGACTTCGGGTTCGGTCATTGCGAAGCAAGAGCGCGCGGTGCCCTTGCACAGAGGCATCAAGTATTTCTCTTTTTGCTCGTCCGTGGCCCAGTGATACAGCGTGTGCATGTTGCCTTCGTCCGGAGCCTGGGCGTTGAGTGCGTAGGGCCCGAAGCGCGTCTTTGCAGCTTCTGCAGACACAGCGGCCATCGCCACATGTCCCAACCCCATTCCGCCCACGTCCGTCGGCATGTGGGGCAGCCAAAGCCCCCATTCCTTCGCGGCCTTGCGCATGATGATGACCTGTTCGACAAGAATTTTTCGATCGCCCTCGTTTTCCTCGATGGTCTTCTCTGCCGGACGAACGACCTGGTTTATGAAGTCGCGAACTTTTTCGATCACGAACTCGATCTCTTCAGGAAAACTAAAATCAATGGGCATGGATGATCTCTCCGGACACGGGCGCGCAGGTTGGGGATGAGTCGAAGTAGGAAAGTTAGAACTTTGCTCCAGGGTCGCCACTCCCCTGAACTCGGCCATGGGCCCGAATGAGCAACTTTCTGCCTCCCGGACCGTGATTTGACCGGGGCTGCACCGCTATGCATGTGCAGCGATAGGAATCTGCGAGCGCTACACAATTTAGACTCAGATCGCTCGACGAACTGGCCGACGAGACTTGTCGAGTGCTGTTTGCAAAGGCATTGCTGCGCATTGATGGTATTGTGCGGCGGCGGCACCATGAACTCAATGCGAGGCGACAACCGTCAAATGAAGTTCCTTGTTGATCTGTTCCCAATCGTTGTCTTTTTTGCCGCCTACCATCAGCGCGACATGTATTACGCCACCGGAGCGGTGATGATCGCCTGTGCGATTCAGACCCTCGGGTACCGGATGGTTGCCGGAAGCTTCGATCGCAACCACGTGATGGCCTTCCTTCTCGTCCTGCCCTTCGGCGCTCTCACGCTAATCTTCCGGGACCCCACCTTCATCAAGTGGAACGGAACGGTCGAATTGTGGCTGCTCGCGGTCGGGCTGATCGGCAGTCAGTACATCGGCGACAAACCGTTGATCGAACGCATGCTGGGATCCGGCGTCGAGTTGCCCAAGGAATTGTGGCGCAAGCTCAACTACATGTGGGCTGTGTTCTTTGCTTTCTCCGGGGCCTGCAACTTGTACGTTGCCTACAATTTCGCAGAGGAAACCTGGGTCAACTTTCGACTCTTTGGGATGACCGGCATGTCCCTCGTATTCGTCGCCGCCGTGGTGCTCTGGATCATGCGCGTCGGGCCTGAGCCGGACTCCGCTACACCCACAACAACACCTGCAACAACACCCACAACAATACCCACAACAACACCCACAAGAACAGACATGCAAGCGGAAGTCGCTCAGCCCCTAGACGAGTAGTCAGTCGCGGGACGCGAGTGCGCTGCGCATTTCCTCGATCTGTGAGAGCTTGGCTTCGAAGCCCGACCAATCGTCAGCTTCCGCGATCGAATCCCAGAGAGACTCGATTTCATCGATCAGCAAGGTGCAGGGATGCTCCCGGGAAAAATAGGCGTGGGTGAGCGATTCGGGATCGATCGGCTGATACTTTTCGAACCTCTTTCTCAGAGCGGCGAAGGACTTGCCTGCATACTTCTCCGCCGCCGGGCTGCGGCTCGCTCGATCCGCACTCGCCTCTCCGGCAAACCAGTCGAAGAAAAACTGCTCGAAACCGATCTGGCTCTCATACAAGAAGTCGTAGATGGCGGTCACAAATTCTAGCTGCGGGCTGTCTTCGCCCTCCGCAGAGTCATCAACACCGGGCAAAGAGTCATCAACACCGGGCAAAGAGTCATCAACACCGAGTAAAGAGTCATCAACGCCCGGTACCGGACGGAGCCCGAGTCGAACAAGCGTTCGCTCGCAGTACGCGCGATTGAATTTCCGCTGAAACGTTGAAAGAGCTTGCTCGAGAGGTTCCTTCTCCTCGATGGTGAGCAGGGTTTCGGCGAGACGCATCAGGTTCCAGCCGACGGCCTCGGGTTGCCGCCCATAGGCATAGAGCCCTCCACTGTCGAAGTATGCCGCCGTAAACCGAGGATCGAGGGTCGGTAGAAAACGATACGGGCCGTAGTCAAAGCTCTCGCCTGTGATGTTGAGATTGTCGGTATTCAACACCCCATGCACGAACCCGGCCACCATCCAACTGGCCGCAAGATCGGCAGAGGATTCGACGACGTTGTGGAGGAAGGATCCGGCAAGGCTCTCCGGGACCGGGAGCTTGGCTGCATCGACCTGTAGTGCGGGCAAGTAGTGCTCAACTGAATAGTCGACCAGTTTTTGGATGTTCGCCGACTCCTGCAAGTATGCCTGACGCTGAAACGTACCGAAGCGAATATGGGAGTGACTGAGCCGCACCAGCACCGAGGAGCGAGTCGGTGACGGTTCATCTCCTCGGGTGAGCTCTTCCCCGGTTTCGACCAGGCTGAAGGACTTCGAGGTATAGACCCCGAGAGCCTCCAGCAGTGCGGTGGCCAGAACCTCTCGCACGCCGCCCTTCAGGGTGAGTCGCCCGTCACCGCCACGAGACCAGGGAGTCTGTCCACTCCCCTTGGTGGCGAGGTCGAGCAAACGTCCATCGGCAGCGTCGCGAAGTTGCGCGAACAAAAACCCCCGACCATCGCCCAGGTCGGGATTGTACGTGCGAAATTGATGGCCGTGATAGCGAAGCGACAGCGGTTGATCGAAGTTATTGGGCAGTGGCGCGAAGCGGCCAAAGTGATCGAGCCAGGCTTCGCCATCGAGGGACTGCAGCCCAACGCGTGCGGCCCAGCGATCGTTGCGGTAGCGCAGGTGATGCTCGGGAAAACTCGCCGGCGCTACGACGTCGAAAAAATCACCGCCCAGGGCAGCGTGGCGCGGGGCAGCTTCGTATTCGGTTGAATCAGTCAATCGAGGTCCGGAACACTGTGTGTTTCTACCATGGTTACTGCAATTCTGCGACGGGGTGCGACACCAACAGCAAATGGAAAGACAAGTCACGAGTACGGAAATGGTATGATGTTCTCGAACAGAACCTTTCGGCTGCGGTCACCGCACCCAATCCGGGACTTCGACTTGCAAGAACAAACCAAATCAGACGCAACGGCAAAGGATGGCCTCGAGCAAGATGCGCCTCGGGCGGCCGCGACCGGAACGATCGCCGGCGGCGAGCGCCCCGCGGTCGCGCGCATCATTGCCAATCAAAACAGTTTCATCGTCCGGCTCTATGCCCGCATCCGTTTCCTGATCCTCCGCCAGACATTTCTTCAGGAGATCGGACAGTACTTGCCGCGCAACGGTCGGATCCTCGACCTGGGATGCGGCTTTGGTCTGTTTTCCCTGTACTTTGCGCTGGACGCGCCCACCCGCAAGATCACTGGCGTCGATCTCGATGCCGACCGCATCGAGGCCGCGACCCAGTGCGCAGCGCGTCTGGGCGTCACCAACGTGCATTACACCCATTCCAACGTTCTCGACTGGAAGGCTTCCGGGGAGGGTGCTGCACAATTCGATGCCATCTTCATGCTCGATCTCATCCACCATCTCCCCAAGCACGAGGTGGCAGATTTTCTCGCTCGCGTTTCGCAGCTGGTTGCCCCGGGCGGGGTATTGCTACTAAAAGACGTATCCAACAAGCCCTACTACAAAAAGCTCTTCACCCTCGCCCTCGACCGGCTGATGGTCGGCAGCGAACCGATTCACTACTGGGACCCGGCTGAGTTGAGCGCGCTGGTGGAAGGGCTCGGCTTCTCGGTCAAACGCCACACGATCAACGACATCCTGCCCTACCCCCACATCCTCTACGTCTGTTCCCGTGCGCCAACCCAGTCTTGGACGTAACCTCTGCGTTGCGGAGGCCAGTCATGAGTTCATCCACCGATTCACTTGAAGCAATTGATTTCGACAAATTTCACCGCAGCGAACTGCCCGAGCTGTTGGCTTCGGGCAATGGCCGCCTCGCCGCCGCCGCGCTGCACCGCGGTTCCTTGGCGTTTCGCGTCGATGGCGGGGCCTATACGTATTCGCGATCCGAAGACTCGATCGAGATCGCGCCCGGTGACGAAACCGCAGAGGTCGTGATCGAGTTGTCGCAAGAGAACTGGTCGCGCATGGTGCGAGAGACGATGACTGCGCCGGGCCTGCTCTATGGCGGCAAAGTCAAGTGTTTGCGCGGAAACGCGATCAAGTTCGTGGGTTGGGAACCGGTATTGCGCGCGATGTACAACGGCCGCCCGGTCTGGAACCCCGAAGACATCTTGCTCGACCGCGCAGGGGACCCGCTCGATGCGAGCAAGAGCTTCCAGATCGATGACGATCGCGAAGAGATGGCTCATTTTCTGCGCACGGCGGGGTTCCTGGTGGTGCGCAACGTATTCGACGCCAGCGAGGTCGAGGGCTTCCTCGAAGAAGCCGCCGTCCTGCAAACCGAAGCCGTCAAAGGCGACCAGCTTTCCTGGTGGGGAAAGAACGCCGCCGGTGAGGAAATCCTGTGTCGCGTCAATCGGGCCGGGGCAAAACCTCGGCTCGCATCCATTCCTCACGATCCCCGCATGCTGAAACTGGTGGAGCTCGCAGACGAAACCTTGGTTCCTCGAATTCGCGGCAACCAAGAAGAAGAAGTGAGTCTGATCTTCAAGCGTCCCGTCATGACCGAGGGATTGTCGGATCTTCCTTGGCATCGCGATTGCGGCATGGGGGGGCATGCAGAAGTTTGCCCGGTGTTGATCGCATCGCTGTTCCTGACCCAATCCTGCCCCGAATCGGGGGATCTGCGAATGCTGCCGGGTTCGTGGTCCGGATCCGTTCCCTACGTCGACGCCAACGACCCCCGCGCTCCTCGGGGAATCGGCATCGCGGCCGCACCCGGGGATGTTTCGCTCCACTATGGCGACACGATGCACGCGGCCCCCACCCCCGAAGCCAACGATCGCGCGAGCTATCGCATCAGTGCCGTCACCGGTTATTCAAAACCCGGCAGCCACATGCCCGAGGCAAAGGGTGGCTACAACAGCGTCATGCACCAGAGCGAAGATGGACAGATCGAACACCTTTCAAAGGTGACCGACCGGCTGTCGACGAAGAAAGAGAGCGATCGGTAGAACGCACCGGCTCGAGCCAGAATCGGCGTCCCACGAACAACCCCCTACGGCGCCATCGCCCCCGGAGAATCAAACCCAAATGGATGATAGATTCCCACACAAAGACATTCGAGCAGCCCGTAGCTGACCTCGCCAGTGCTCAATTCAAATTTGCACAACACCTCATAGAGAGGACCCAGGGCGGCGCGCGCCTCTGCCGTACTCACGTCGTAGGTCTTCCCCTCGACCTTGAGCGGGCCTTGATACATACCGTGCGCCCAATCGGGTTGGGGGATGTACCCCGAACCGGCCGCCAGATAAACCGTGCGCAGAGGTGTGGCCCGAACCTCGATGTGCTTGCCCGAGGGATCGGTGAACTCGATCGTGGCGTGTTCGAGCTCGCGGGTTCCGGACTTGTACTTGTAGTTGAACTTCGGAGGCCCCATTTCTTCGATCGCACCGCCCGACGCGAAACTCCCAACCCTGACCGACTCCTCGACCATGCGCTTGCCGTCCTTGTCCGCTTCCGCGAACAGCTTCAATAGACAGTCGTCGAGTTGGAGGGGAATCCAGGTGTGGAAGAAACCGAAGCCCGCAGCGGCCTGGCTTGCACGGATGCCCGGGGGTTCGGGCTCACCGATGGGACGAATGCCCCAAGAATGATCCCGCGCACCGTGCCAGCGATCTGGGGTCACGTCGTACTTCATGCCCGCCACTTCGAGCGTGCCCGTCCAGGTACCCACCTGGGAGTAGCGCGATGTGTTCATCGAAACCCGACCGTGGGGAAGCCGCTGGAACGTCTTGGGTTCCTCTACTGCGGGCACCGTTCCATCAAAAACCAGATCAAAGCTGATGCCGTGCTCGTTGGGCTCGCACCATACGCGAACCTGCTTGAGCCCCTCGAGCACCTCGACACCGAGGGGGCCGACCTGGGTATTCAAACGATCGCCGTTCAGTTCCCGAGACGCGCGTACGACGTAGATCGTGTCTCCATGAGAAATCGAAACGAATGCATCGATGGTTCCGAGATTTGGGTACTGGCCCATCCCGGCGATCATGAAGAGTTCATCGCTGCTGGGGTGCATGTTGAAGTAGTAGCGATCGTAAAAATTTCGATCGCTGGTAAAGACGTGGTCGAAGGTTTCGCACGTCTGATGGGCCATGAACTCGTCCATCGGGCTCAGGGGCATTGGGCTCTCTCCTCTCTTCTTTATTTCTCTCTTCTCTCTTCTCAGCGTTGCTGCTGGTCGCGAATCGCGATGGCCGCTCGAATCTGTTCCAATACCGTCTGGTCGTTGGGTACCAACTCGTTGAGCCTGGCAAAGTGGACGAGTGAACGGTCGATGTCTCGCACTACATAGTACACGGCCAAAAGTTGGTAGGGCTCGGGGTACTCCGGATCAATCCGCATCGCTTCGTCGACCTGGGCGAGCATATAAGCCTCGCGAAAAACCTCTCGATGTAAACGAATCCTCTCCTCCGCCCAGCGCGCATTGAAGAAGTGATGTTCTGCCCTGTCTTTCACTGGATGCCGGAACACGTTGCTCGCGATCGGGTTGGCCAGTACGAACAGCAGGCAAGCCAGAAACGTCCCCGCTCCAAATCGAGCCCGCATACTCCCGCCCGGCGACGTACCGCGACCCAGTCGTTCAAACACCGCGACGATCAGCGCCGCAGCAAACGGAAGCAAAAGGATCAGCGCCGGGAGGCGATACCGAGCCGTCGGAAAGAACACCAACATTCCGATCACGTGCAGGATAGCGACCCATCCCACTAGCGACGCGCGTTCGCGGGAAACGCGAGTATCGATGTCGCCTCTGCGCACAGACCAGAAGCCCAGGGCCGCGAGAGGAATGAACAGTCCCGCCGGGAAAGCAAAGAGCGTGAAGCCCCCGATGTCGAACTCCCAGAGCAGCGCGCTCAAGACCCAGGAACTCTCGCGCAGCGGGTAAATGGGGAAATTACGCTTCGGCTCTGCGCCACTGAAGACCAGCAAAATCTTTTTGCCCAGGGTGATGAACATCGCGCCGGGATGCTCGAGCCATTCATCGATCGCCAGGCCGACAAAAAAGCGATTCATGGCAGCGGGCTTCTTTGCGCCGCTCGTGTAGGGGTCGCGAAACAACTCTCCCCATTCGTAGCCGCCGCGCCGGCCGAGGGTCTGTTCGAGATCGTGATGGTTGCCGACGTAGAGATTGATCCCGGCGTTGTAGGAGACGAAAACCGGAGTGCCGGCCGCAAGGGAATTGCGGACGCTCACCGCCCCCGGTGCGAGCAAGGTCGCCGCGACGAACAGGCAAATACACAACCCGGCTCTTCTCGCAGCCTCATGTCCCTCTGAGCGACGCGATACGAGGTCGTAGAGGAAGACGGGCAGCGTAAAGATCGCCAGACCATGGGTCACGATCGCGGCACCGAGGAGCAGCCCCGCTGCTGCGAGCCATCCCAAGCTATTGCTCTCGCGGAAGCGCAAATACGACGAAACCAGCAGGAGATCCAGCATCATCGTGAGATTCGCGGGCAACGGCTGCACGTCGAACAATAGAAACGGGCCGTAGAAAATCGCGATGGCAGCGGCCACCTGCGCCGTGCGCGCACCGAACATCACTTCGCTGAGTCTGAACAGCAGAACGCAGTTCAGGGCGCCAATCGCCATGTGGAGCCACTGCACAGCGTGCAACCCATCGCCAAAGATCGACTGGAAACCCGCGAGCAAGACCGGGTAGAGCGGCGCCTGCCAATAGGGTTCGAAGGGCGCGGTACCGGCGACCATCTGTTGCGCGAGCTGAAAGTAGGTTTGGGCGTCGGAAACACGGAAGTTCCCGGCGTAGGAGTGGTCTCGGAGTTCAGAGACAAAGATGAAGCGCACGGCGAGTGCGATGAAGAAAACAAGGCTGGCGTCCAACCAGGCGATCGACCGGCTGCGATCCTCCCCCTGGGTCAACGGTCGCACGAACTCAATCCAATCACCCTAGTGTTCTGTCCCGAGTAGGGGAACAATGCTAGGCCAGACTAGAACGTCGTCGAGACCGGGCTTGAAGTCATTGGGGGCCGCGTAGTAAACAAAAGAACCCCCGAATCCGGCGTAAGCCAGATTCGGGGGCCAATGGTTTCGGATTTCAGAGAAACCCTGCTCGAACTTACTGCAGTAGCGACAAGGCCGATTGCGTCGAGACGTTTGCCTGACCCAAGACCGAAATACCAGCCTGTTGCAGCACCTGGTTCCGGGTGAGTTCCGCGGTTTCACTCGCGAAGTCCACGTCGCGGATCCGTGATTCGGCTGCAGCCGTGTTTTCGATCGCGACCGCGAGAGATCGAATCGTCGACTCCAAGCGGTTCTGCACCGTACCGAAGGTGGCACGCAGGCTCGCGACCGTGCTGATCGCACTGTCCAAGGTATCGAGCGCGGTTTGAGCTGTACTTGCACTCGAGACGTTCGTAGTTGCCGTGATGCCAATCGAAGACGCTGATGCGTTGACGCTGCTTACGGAGATACGATCACTACTCGTATTTTCCGTACCGATCTGGAACGTAATCGCAGAATCTCCATTGAGCACCAGTTGCCCGTTGAATTGCGTCACAGCCGCAATTCGCGTGATCTCGGACGCAAGGTCCTGGAACTCGTTGTTGATTGTCGTTCGCTCGGCCGATCCGAGGGTTCCATTCGCAGCCTGGATGGCCAGCTCTCGCATACGAATCAAGATGCCACTCGTTTCATTGAGTGCACCTTCAGCGATCTGCAACAGCGAAATGGCATCATTTGCATTTCGTTGCGCTTGACCGAGGCTTCTGACTTCAGCTCGGAAGTTCTCTGAAATCGCGAGGCCCGCTGCATCATCAGAAGCGCGAGTGATCCGAAGGCCGGATGACAAACGCTGCAATGACTTCGCGAGACGATCGGTTGTGTTGACTAGGTTACGTTGAGCATTAATTGAAGCAATGTTGGTATTTACGCGTAGTCCCATGGCGAGTCTATCTCCTCCTTGACGGTTCGCCGATCTACCAATCCGTGGTAGACGTAGATCCCAAGACACACCCGGGCATGGTGCTGCGCCCGTGTAGACTTCGATCTCTGGGACTCACTACTGCAAGCGAGATGCCAAGGTGGAGATGATGGAACGTTTCCCATAACCGCAGTGCAGGTGCACTTCACGGTTGGGAAGTTGATGCGCAACACGAGTGGAGTTTCCCGCACTTTTGAGATTGCTTCTCGCAGGTCGGCATCGCGCATTGCAACTTCGATTTCAAGCTGAACAGCGAATATCGAATCAAATTGAATGGTTTTTTCATTCACACAATCTATTTATTTGTTTTGACAACGGATCGTTTTTCACGCAACCCATGACCACGCGCGAGATCTAGCGACTAGAAACGAATCGCCCAGGCAACTTTGATCGCAGGTTCAAAAAATAAATTTGCAACAGGTCGCTTTTCGCCTGGTTCCGGCCGCAATCGCAAATGAGATGGACGCCGTCAGGACTCTTTCTTCGCAGGAATCTCGTATTGGGTGAGCTCGATCACGACCCCGTCGGGCGCTGCGATGTATGCGTACTTGAGTCCAGCATCTTCTTGAAGAGGCTCGGCGAAGATCTTGACCTCGGCCGCCAGAAGCTCTGCGACCGCTGCGTCTACATCCTGCACCCGCAAGCCAAAGTGCGACACACCGAAGCCGTGCACGTAGGCACCGTCGCCGGGATCCGGAGGAGCTTTGGGGCCCATGCCCTGTGGGAAGGAGCCCAGCACCAGAATCTGCTGACCCAATGCCAGGAAGACACGCAGGTCGCCATTGCGGTTGGTGTTGCGCTCTACTTCTCTGGCTTCGAAGTGGTCGATATAAAAGCGAGCCGATGCTTCGGGATCTTCAGAATAGATATGAATGTGATCTAACCGCTCAACCCGCACTGGCTTCTCCCCAATCACAACTGGGTCCGCGTTGTGGATCCCCAATGCGTGGATCGTAGCCACAGCGACATGATGTGGCCGCTCTGGAATGTGCTCGACCTGACGCCGGAGGGACGGGGGGAGAGCTGGTATCCGGCGCTCGAGTATTCGTCGTAACGGGCGTTCTGTGGGGCGCTCAGGTTCGGGCGGCACCCGGGATTTGACAGTGATACGCTCGCGGACCGGAAACTGACTGCTGGAGTACAACGTGAGCGCCACCGATGATCTGCTGAAGAGAAATTGCGATTACGTGGCATCGCGCCACGATCCAAAACCCCTGGAGGCACGCCCCACGCTTCCGGTCGCCGTCCTGACCTGCCTGGACGCAAGAATCGACATTGGACGCGTGTTGGGTTTGCACGAAGGCGACCTTCACGTCATGCGCAACGCCGGCGCAATGGTGACCGACGATGTCATCCGATCGCTAGCGGTGTCCCAGATCATCCACGGCACCCATGAAATCATGCTGATCAAGCACACGGACTGCGCACTGATTCGCTACCGGGAAGACGAGCTGCGAGCGATGTTCGTGGCCGCCACCGGGACCGAGATGACGATTTCATTGGGAACATTCAGCGACCTGGATGAAAACGTTCGCAGCGACATGCGCAAGATCAGAGAGAGCCCAGCGGTCGTGAACAAAGACAACGTGCGCGGCTTCGTGCTCGACATCAAAAGCCACCGGCTGCGAGAGGTCGTATAGTTGTCCCCACCGGCAGAAATTGCCAAGGTCAGCCAAGGTCAAGAGCGCCGGTAACGAAACCTGGCTGATCGCCTCGGTCTGTGCTGAACTCGGTGCCATGGCGGGTGGTGCACCAACACACGACGAATACTTTTCCCACTGGGCGGACCACGCTGCCCGGGCTACGGTGCAGAAGCACCCGGATCTCGACCGAATCGTCGTCGCCGCGGGTATTACGCCATCGGGCACGGTCCACGTCGGGAACTTCCGCGAAGTCATCACCGTGGACCTGGTCGCCCGCGCCCTGCGCGACGCCGGCAAACAGGTGCGGTTCATCTATTCATGGGACGACTTCGACGTGTTCCGCAAGGTACCCGCAGGCATGCCCGAGCAGGCGATGCTCGAAGAGAATCTGCGCCGCAGTGTGGCCGACGTCCCCGATCCATACGGCCAGGAAGAAAGCTACGCCGCTCACCACATCGCAGTCTTCGAGGCGAGCATCACGCCGCTCGCGATCGAGCCCGAGTTCATTCGCCAGTCCAGACGCTACCGCGCGGGGGATTACGCCGAAGGCATCCGCCGCGCCCTCGAAGGTCGAGACAAGATTCGCCGCATACTCAACCAGCACCGCACCCAACCCCTGGCCGAAGACTGGTTGCCACTCGCCGGATTTTGCGACGCATGCGGGCGGGACGAATTGGACTTCGACTGGGACGGAGAATGGAGCGTCGAAGTCAGCTGCAGGACCTGCAGAGAAGTCAGCCGCGTCGATCTGCGCAAAGGCGGAAACCTCAAGCTCCCCTGGCGCGTCGACTGGCCCATGCGATGGCGTCACGAGGCCGTCAGTTTTGAGCCGGGGGGCAAGGATCACTCTTCCGCGGGCGGGAGTTTCGATACGGCCCGGGAGATCGTGGCCGAAGTCTACGACGGTTGGGCACCCGAGTACGTGGCCTACGACTTTGTCCGCATCAAGGGCGAGAGCGGAAAGATCTCGAGTTCAGCAGGGGGTGCCCTCACCGTTTCCGACTGCCTGGAAATCTACGAACCAGAACTGTTGCGCTGGATTTTCGCCGTCGCGCGCCCCAGCGCTGAATTTCAAATCTCCTTCGATCTGGACGTCATCAAACTCTACGAAGACTACGACCGCAGTGTCCGCACAGCCCATCAAGCCGATGACGGCGGCAAGAAAGATCGCAAGCGAGCCATGTCGCGGCGCACGCTGCAACTTGCGAGTCTCGATCACCACCGCATCGAGGGCGGAGATCCGGTCCCCTTCGTGCCGCCCTTCCGCGGGCTCTCGATGATTCTCCAGATCTACGACGGAGACATGGAACGCAGCCTCGCGTACTACGAAGCGCGCGGTGAGATCAACGACTCCGCCGGTCGCGAACGCTTCGCCGTGCGCGCGCGATGTGTGTGGAACTGGATCGAGCAGTACGCACCCGACGACTTCCGCTACCGCATCCGCAAAGATCCGGTCGTCCGCAATCTCGAAGCCGACCCCACCGAGGTCATCGGCCGACTGGTCGCAGTGCTCGAAGGCAACCCGAACATTCAGGAAGCCGAGTTGATCGAACACTTGAAGAAAATTTGCGACGGTACGAGCCTCGAGCCCAGGACCTTCTTCCCCTACGCGTACGATCTGATCCTCGATCGACACAAAGGACCCAAGCTTTCGACCCTCGTTACCACCATGGGGACGGATCGCGCGCTGCCCCTGCTGCGCGGAGGACTCGGTCAGAATGCTTGAACCCGGGCATGCCGGCCGCTAGTTCCCGCAGCCACCGCGAGGCCCTCGCGCTCTTTGGGGTCTTCGCGTTTGCCCTTGGCGTGCGTGCGCTCGGGTTCGAACACGTCTTCACCGACGAAGGCGTCGTCTTTGCCCCCGCCGACGCCACGTATCACATGCGACGGGCGTTCTACACCTTTGTAAACTTTCCCGCCGCGCTCTTGCGCGACCCCTACCTGAATTTTCCCGGCGGCGTAAATGTACCCTGGCCCCCCCTGTTCGATTTCCTGGTGGGCGGCACAGCAAGACTGTTTGCCGCAGATCAAGCGGGGTTCGAGAAGGTGGCGGCCTGGGCCTCGAGCGTTTTTGGCGCCCTCACGGTCATCCCCATTTATTTCATAGCACGAAGAGTCACCAGCACGGGGGTTGGGCTGTTTGCCGGTCTGCTCTTCTCGCTCTTTCCCATCTGCGTAAAATACGGACGGGTGGGGAACCCCGACCACCATACAGCCGTTGTGCTGGTCGGCGCCTGCATGCTCCTGCTGTGTACGCATCTCGCGAGACCCGATCTCTCCGACAAGAAGATTCTGTTTCTCGCTCCCTTGATGGCGCTTGTCCGACTCGCGATGTTTCTCATCTGGCATGGCAACCTTCTATACATTGCGTTCTTCGAAGCCACGATCCTCCTGATCGCGGCCATCACTCGAAGCAAGGCCATCACCAAAGCCTGCGTGATGAGCGCGATGCTCACGGCGCTCGTTCTCAGCCCCATTGTCGTTGAGGTTTTGCCGATACCGATCGGAGGCGCCTACTCGTCGATTTCCCTCTCGCGGCTCCACGTGCTCGTCATGGTGGGTGTGAGTTTTGTGGCTTTCTGCCATTGGGCATTGAACAGACATCGACCCGAAAGCGGCGTTGCCCTGCGCATCTCTGCAATGGGAGCTGCGAGTCTGATCTTCGTCGCAGCTCTCTTGTTGATTCCAGCGACGCGATCCGGTCTCTTGCCCGCGTTCCAGTTTCTCACCATGCAGGACGGCGCCGGGCTCGCGACCCTCGAACAGTTGCCGCTGTTTGCGATCTTTGGCCGAGACCCCGTCCATTCTCCCCAACAACCGTGGGCGTACTTCGCCTACCTGCTGCCCCTGGCGCCGTTCGCCTTCCCGCTGTTCGTCCGCGAACCGCAGCATAGACCTGCTGCCTGGGTACTCACCGGTTGGACCGCGGGCTTTGTGATCCTGGCCATCGCACAACGGCGCTACGGCAACGACCTCGCACCCGCCGCTGCAGTGGCCTTTGCGATCGGCCTGGTGGAGTTGTCACGCGCAGCCCTTCGCAAGATTGGCATCGAGTCGCAAAGAGCGCGGCTTGCGGCGGCGGTGATCAGTGGATTGCTGGCCCTCGGACTCTTTTCGTCGGTATTGCGCAGCTACGAAATCCCGCGACTTCAAAGCGGCTTGGCCGCACTCACGGGCAAGGCCGCGAACCCCGCCGCGGGGATGGATCTCATCTCGAAGAACGTCGCGCACTTTGCCCGCAAGGTGCGGGCTGCCACGCCAGATACAGACGGCTTTCTGAATCACCGCCGAAATCCCGAATACGGAATCATCGCCCACGCGAACCTCGGGCATGTGCTCCACTACTATGCGCGCCGCGCCACCGCGACCGATCCCATGTGGTCATACATTGGGCCCGAGAACTGGGCCAGGTCGCTGGCGTTCTTTCGCGCCAAAGAAGAACCCAAGGCCATCGCGATCGCCAGTCTTCTGCGGGGGCGCTACGTCGTTACGGCGAACACCGACAGCATCGACACCATTTCCGGGCGGCTGCATCAGCGCGACGGGCGCCAGGACGACCATGGCCCACGGCTGGAACATTTTCGGCTGGTAACCGAATCGTCTCCTGGACGCGCGGGTTTCGGACTGCTCTATGGTCAGAAGACCGAATCTCTCGCCGACGGCAGTGGCGTTGCGTACAAGCTGTTCGAAATTGTGAAGGGCGCCCTGCTCGAAATCGAAGCGGCACCCCAGACTCGCATCAGCGCTTCGCTCACCATTGAGGCACCCAGCGGCCGCCGCTTCGTCTATCTCGTCAACGGAGAAACGGGCGACGATGGCATCGCACGACTGCGGATCCCCTATTCGACGGCGAGTGAAACTCCCATCCACGCGACCGGACCGTACCGCGTTCTCGTGGGCGACCATCTCTCGCGAATTCAGGTAAGCGAGGTCGACGTACGCGACGGTCTGAAGGTCGTCGTGGGCACTCCTTCGAATACAAATGGCCAGAACTTTTCTGACTGAACTCCAGTAAGCTCTCGGCTCGAATTCAACGGGAATGGAGTTTTCGCGATGAAGGCTGTCGTCGTTCGTGAGTTGATGGAACCGATGGATCTCTCGGTATCCGAGATCGAGACCCCCGAGATCGAAGCGGGGAAACTCGCGATTGAAGTGAAGGCCATCGGCTGCAACTTCGCCGATACGTTGATTGTACGGGGCAAGTATCAGGTCAAACCGGAGTTTCCCTTCATTCCCGGAGGTGAAGTCGCTGGCGTTGTCTGTGAAATAGGAGAGGGGGTCACGGGCTTTAGCGTCGGTGACCGCGTCATGGCCTTTGTCGGACACGGTGGCTTTGCCGAACGCGTAAACGCCAACTCGGAAGCCACGTTCCCCATCCCCGACGACATGTCCTTCGAGCACGCTGCTGCGATGCCGATTGTCTATGGCACGAGTTATCTCGCACTCGTTCCCCGCGGAATGCTCGCGGCCGGGGAAACCGTCCTCGTCACCGCCGCGGCGGGTGGCATTGGGACTGCGACGATCCAGATCGCGAAAGCGTTGGGCGCGAGGGTCATCGCCCTGGCGGGGGGGAGCGAGAAGCTCGAGATCGTGCGCGGTGTCGGGGCGGACATCGCGATCGACTATCGCAAGGATGACTGGGTTGAGCGGGTTCGCCAGGAGACTCAGGGGCAAGGCGCCAATGTTGTGATCGAAAATGTAGGCGGAGACATCTTCGACGGCTGCACGCGTTGCATCGCATGGGAAGGACGTCTCGTGATCGTCGGTTTTGCGGGAGGGGAGATCCCGCTGGTGAAAGTCAACCGAATTCTTCTCAAGCACATTTCGCTGGTCGGAGTTCACTTCGGCCCAATGACGAAGCACGCCCCCGAACAAATCGCGAGCTGTTTTCGCTCGCTCATGAAGTTGTACGAGGAGGGGAGCATCAAGCCCGTCATTTCGAAGAGCTACCCACTCTCGCGGGCAGCCGATGCATTGGCTGCACTCGGGAATCGCAAAACACATGGGAAGATCGTGCTCACGATCTCATAGCAGGGTCTCAATCAGCCGCCTTGATTGCGCTCCAGAAAATCCGCCAGCAACCATTGGGAGATGCTGACGTTGCCCGGAAAAATATTCGGCATATCGTCGGCGGCGCACCATCGGGCGTCTTCGAGTTCATCGCCGCGGGTATCGATCTCGCCTCCCACATATTGCGCCGTGAAGCCCAGCATCAGGGAATTTGGAAACGGCCAGGCCTGGCTGTTGAAGTAGCGCACGTTGTCGCAGACAATGCGCGTCTCTTCATAGACCTCTCGAATCACGGCCTCTTCTGCGCTTTCCCCCGGCTCTACGAAGCCAGCCAGGCAACTGTAGATACCCGGTGGAAAGTGCGGTGACCGACCCAGCAAGACCTGGTCGCCCCGTTCGACGGCCACGATCATCGCCGGCGACAGGCGGGGGTACATGGGAACTGCACAATCGGGACACGAGCGCGAACGGTCGATATCTGCCAGCACGGTCTTCTGGCCACAGGACCCGCAGAACTGATGCGTGCGATCCCATTCGACGATTTGAACCGCCCGCCCCGCCACCGCGTGACATGCCGGGTCGAGGCTGCCAAACAACATGCGCAGATTGCGGAAGTCCATGCCCGGGGGCGGAGCGATGTCGGGGGCGAGTTCGAGCGAATAGCAGTGCGTGCCGTTGAGGCTACCGAGGTACTGCCGGCGCACGGCTTCGATACCATGCTCGTCGATCAATGCTACCGGGGGCAGTGCTCCGTCTTCCATCACGAGCAGGTCGCGGTTGCGAAATGCAAAGCAGAGCGGGGCTTCACCCGGATCTTCGGGAGCCATGTGACCGGGTACAAATGAGAGCGGATAACCAGAAGGCATGGCCCGGAGCTTAGCAATCCGGGATCCACCCGACGGTTCGCGTTTTGCGGGGATGAACAATCAGAACGGGGGCACCTGCAACATTTGCTTTCCGCTATGCTGCGCCGATGATTCGAAATCTCGCACACCATCGATTCGCTCTATTGGCTTTGCAGATTGTGTTGATCTCGCTGCCTTTGCTGCAGGCCACCGCTCAAAACAACAGCGTCAATCCCGGTATCAACGACAAGTTCCTCTCGGAAACACTCGAGATCGCCGAGTGGAGGAAGCGTTTCGAAGGCGAGTCGAGGCAGATCTACGCACACCGAAAGGAAATCGTGGCGGCCTTGAAGCTCCGGGACAAGCAGCGTGTCGCTGACATCGGTGCGGGAACGGGGCTCTTCAGCGAGTTGTTCGCCCGAGCCGTCGGCCACAACGGTCTGGTCTGGGCGCTCGAAATCTCTCCCAAGTTCATCGAACACATGCAGGATCGGTTTTCTCAGGCAGATCTCGACCAAATCGAAGTGGTGGAAAATACGGAGCGCTCCACGGGTCTGGCCGAAAGTTCGATCGACCTCGCGTTCCTCTGCGATGTCTACCATCACTTCGAATACCCCGAGGACATGTTGAGAAATCTCGCCTACGTGCTGCGCTGGGGCGGAAGCCTCGTGATCATCGACTTCGAACGAATCCCGGGCGAGACCAGCAACTTCATCATGAATCACGTGCGAGCAGGAAAGGATGTGTTTCGCAAAGAGATCGAAGCAGCCGGATTCAGCTTCAAAGAAGAAATCAAAATCGAAGGCCTCACGGACAACTACATCCTGCGCTTCGTGCGCCGGTAGGTCTGATCATTGGATGGGGGGGCCTTCTACCCGGCTTGGTTGCCCGTTGGGCGGTTAGGGAAAAGGGCCGGTTTGGTAGTGCGGACGGGTTGGGCAGCGGCGAGAGCGCTGGGTGGGGGAGAGTTATTAGCCCGGTATTGCGGAGAGGTTGATTAGGCCGCGTCTGCGCCAGCCTTTGCTGAGAAGCCAGCTTGCTGCCTTGGCAACACCGACATCTTCCTGGGTGAATGCCTTCACGCGCAAGCTCTTGGAGTTTGTGCGCCATCCGTCGAACTGACTGCCCGACGAGGCTTCGTCAATATTCACCGGCGGCGCATGGCCGTTCCGCTGCTTGAAGTGCTTCCGAATATTGAGAAGCACATAACGAAGCGCGTTGCGCACCTGTTGGGGCGACGTGAGAAGCTGAACGTGATACCGGCCTGCAATCACCTTCCCGGTGCGCTTAAAGACACGATTCACCGCCTTCGCAAAACGAGCAGCAATCGACTTCATGCCCCTTGATAGTGCATCTTGGGAATCTGCCTCGACGATCATGTGAAGATGGTTGTGCTGGATGGAAT
>JADFNE010000050.1 GCA_022563535.1 Myxococcales bacterium | reverse complement strand
TGTATGGAAGGTGGACCCGTCGAGCATGCAGGTCAGCCGCTCTCCGGTGGAACTCGGCCCGCTCACGGGCAAGAGTGTCACGGTGACGAGCGGCCTTGCAGGTGGCGACTGGATTGCGGTGTCGGGCGTGCACCAGCTGCGTGAAGGCATGCGCGTCCGCCGGCACCAGGGTTAACCAAGGGCGGAATCCAGTCGATGAATCTTGCCACGTTTGCGATCCAGAACCGCGTTCTCACGCTGACCCTCACTGTCCTCATGCTTGTGGGCGGCCTGCAGACATTTCAGAAACTTCCGAGACTCGAAGATCCAGAATTCACCATCAAGGACGCCCTGGTCGTCACCCCCTACCCCGGTGCGTCAGCGACTGAAGTAGAAGAAGAAGTCACGGACGAACTCGAGATCGCCGTGCAACAAATGGGACAGCTCGACGAAGTCAGCTCGAAATCTGATCGCGGTCTCTCGACACTCACCGTTAAGATCAAGGCGAAATACAAGGCCGACGATCTCCCGCAAGTCTGGGATGAGTTGCGACGCAAGGTAAACGACGCTCAGCGTATGCTGCCGCCGGGTGCCGGGCCCTCGATCGTGATTGACGACTACGGCGACGTGTACGGAGTCTTCGTAGCGGTCTACGGCTCCGAATATTCTTACGCCGAACTCAAGAAGTACGTCGACCTCCTGAAACGCGAGCTATTGCTCGTACACGACGTGGCCAAGATCACGACCTATGGCGAGCGTGCGGAAGCCATTTACGTCGAACTCTCGCGGGATCGAATGGCCCAACTCGGAATCTCTACGGCGGTCATCGCAGACGAACTGCGACAGAAGAACGCGGTCGTTGATGCGGGCCGGGTGAGCGTAGGCCGCGAATTTATCGCGATCGAGCCCACGGGCAGTTCGACGACGATCGAACAGTTGGAAGGAATCCTGCTCCGCGGAGGAACTCAACAGATCTACCTGCGCGATGTCGCGACTGTGCGCCGGGGCTACGTGGACCCGCCCGATCATCTGATCCGCTACGACGGCAACGCCGCGATCGGCCTGGGGATCTCGACGACATCGGGCGGCAACGTGGTCAAGATGGGCGAAGCGCTGCGCAAGCGCATGGACGAGCTGCGAGGCCAGACCCCCCTCGGCATTGAATTTGGGATCGTCTCGCTGCAGTCCCAAGCGGTCCAGATCGCAATTTCGAGCTTCGTCCTGAGTCTGGCCGAAGCGGTCGCGATTGTGATCGCGGTCCTGCTGTTGTTCATGGGCCTTCGCAGCGGTTTGCTGATCGGGTTCATCCTGGTACTCACGATCAGCGGAACGTTCATCATCATGGGGCCCATGGGAGTCGCGCTCGAGCGCATTTCACTTGGAGCGCTCATCATCGCGCTGGGGATGCTGGTCGACAACGCGATCGTCGTCGTCGACGGCATGCTGATCCGGCTCGGAAGAGGCGAAAAGCCCGAGGAAGCCGCCGCGGCAGTGGTGTCGCAGACTTCAATGCCGCTGCTCGGCGCGACGGTCATTGCGGTACTCGCATTCGCGGCCATCGGCACTTCCGATGATTCGACAGGTGAATTCTGTCGCTCGCTCTTTCAGGTGGTGCTCGCCTCATTGATGCTCAGTTGGCTGACCGCCGTCACCGTAACCCCGCTCTTATGTGTGATGTTCCTGAAGGTTCCCGCGGCGGGCTCTGACGAGCTGAGGATCCCTACGCCGGACGCTTCTACGTCGTCTTCAGGGGGTTTCTGTACAGCTGCATGCGGATGCGCTGGCTCACCGTAAGCGTGGTCATCGTCGTGTTCGGTGCATCCATTTTGGGCTTTGGCTTCGTGGAGCAGAGCTTTTTTCCGCCTTCGACTCGCCCCCAGATGATGGTCGATTTTTGGCTGCCCCAGGGCACCCATATTTCGGAAACGGAGCGCCAGGCGCAAAAACTCGAGGACTACATACTCGAGCAAGAAGGGGTCACCCACGTCACGACTCTGCTCGGCAAAGGAGGCCTTCGTTTCCTTCTCACTTACGCGCCCGAGAAGCTGAACTCCGCCTACGCGCAGTTCCTGGTCGACGTTGACGATTCCTCCCGCATCGACGGACTGATCGGTAGTATCGAGTCCCACGTCAGCGTCGAGTTTCCAGATGCCCTCGGATACGGCTCCAGGTTTCAGCTCGGACCGGGGAGCACGGGAAAGATTCAAGCGCGCTTTAGTGGTCCCGACCCCAATGTCTTGCGCGAGCTTGCCACCCAGACGAAAACCATCTTTGCAGAAAGCGGCAATGCCAAGGCCCTGCGCACGGACTGGCGCCAACGCGTAAAAGTGCTGCGCCCCGTGGTCGCGGAGCGCCAGGCAAACCTCGCAGGGATCCAACGCGCCGACATCGCGAAAACCCTGCGCGAGGGGTTCCAGGGCGTGAGCGTTGGCCTGTTCAGGGAGGAAGACAAACTCCTGCCGATCATCATGCGGGCTGGGGATGTTCAGCGAGCCGATGTCACGAGCGTCCGCAGTCTGCAGATCTGGAGTCCCGTCGCGGGAAAGATGATTCCGCTGGCGCAAGTCGTGTCCGCCTTCGAAACTGATTTTGAAGACGAACTCATAATGCGCCTCGACCGAAAGCCTACATTGATCGTCTATTGCGATCCCCAGCGAGGTCCCGCGAGCCAGCTGTTTGCCCAGCTGCGGCCCCTGGTCGAAGCCATCGAGCTGCCCGAGGACTACACGCTGGAATGGGGAGGAGAGTACGAGGATTCCGGTAACGCCCAAGCGGGCCTTGCGGCGTCTATTCCGACCTTCGTTCTTTACATGGTATTGGTCACCGTCGCCCTGTTCAACTCACTGCGTCAGACCCTGGTGATCTGGCTCAACGTTCCCCTGGCTTTGATCGGCGTGACCGCTGGGCTGCTTGCTACCGGCATGCCCTTCGGCTTCATGTCCCTGCTCGGCTTCCTGAGCCTGATTGGCATGCTGATCAAGAACGCGATCGTACTCGTCGATGAAATCAATCTTCAGAGCGCGAGCGGCAAGCAACAGTCTGACGCCATTGTGGATTCTGCCACGAGCCGGTTGCGACCCGTCGCAATGGCCGCAGCCACAACCGCACTTGGGATGATCCCGCTGCTGTTCGACGCGTTCTTCGCCGCGATGGCGGTCACGATCATTGCGGGCCTCGTGTTCGCCACGGTGCTCACGATGCTAGTTCTGCCGGTTTTCTACTCGATCATCGTGCCCGCTGGCGAGGCTGACGGCTCGGCGGCCGGCTAGCGCGAGGACCCATCCCGCATGCGGACCGGTGTGCTTGCGCCGCTACCGTATCGCTCATCGTTGATCTTGCGAATCGCTTCGATGAGCGTCGGAAAATCCTGTTGAGTCAGGACGCCGCTCTTGGGCATTTTGATAGGGAGGCGCTTGGCCGTCGCATCCTCGAGTTCGAGTTCCAGGGTGGCGAACTGGTGTAGCGCGTACCCTTTATAACTGTTCGGATTGCTGAGGAGTACCGGTCGGTCATCGCCACCACAGTATCGGTCGACGGCGTCTTCTACATCTTGGCTCCAGTGAGACATCGAAACACGCCACGGCGCGATCACCTCGCCTATTTCCATATTTCGTTTCAAGACGAGATCTGCCGAGGGAAGGCGTTTTTCGGACTGCCACCAGATTCCGTCCACATAGGCCGCAGCTCTGCGGCCTACATCCTTTGGTACGCCGCCCAGAAGCTCGACCGCCTTGACGAGAGTTTCGCTCACGTTCGCGTTGAACTCCGTTTCGCTGAACGCGCGCCCGTCTTCGATCACCCGCCCCGCGATCTTGATGCCCACTAGATTCGAATACAGATCTTCAGGAGAAAAGGCGGACGCTTCTTCAGAAAACGCCGCCGACGCCGACCAGCCGAGCCAGGTCGAGATCTCATGCCAGATCGAAAGCTGAAAGGCAACGTACTGCGAGAGCGCGACCACGGCATCGCGCAGCTCGGTGTACGAGACGAGCTGCGGCGGCAATGGTTTGATGTGAACGCGCCGAGTCGCACCTTCGCTACTGAGGGTCAACGTGGTGCCCGTATCTGCAGCTCTGGCGATCTTCGCCGCAAGATAAACCGTCCAGTCTGCATAGTCGCGTACGTGTGCCGTATCTATAAAGCCCCCGCGGCAGGTGTACACCAGGCCGTTGGACTCCTGGACGATCTCGAGGCCTCCGTCGACTCTTTGCAGGGACAACAAGCCATTGTCGTAACGATGGATACCAATATCTTCTGGGCTGATGATATTGTCGAGCATGATACCAGGAACGGGGACTGGTCCGAGGCGAACCCTGATGTCGGAGCCGAACGCACAACACGGTCGCAGGTGACTCGGTGCGGGAATTTCGGGAATGGTCTCGCTCAGAAGCTCGCGCAGGAAGTCCTTGACCTCTACCCCTGGGCGCTCGCTCGTCCACTTCGGCTCGACGTTCGCGCAGCCGCCCAGGAGAAATGCCGACGCCAACGCGATCAATGTCAAATTCAAGACCAATCTGGGCATCAGATGCTCCTCGAAGGTTCGACTCGCGGTCGCCGACAGATACATGAATAATAGGGAGAGTTGAGGCTTCGTCAAAGGAAAAGCAGTTCTGTAACATGACGTGACTGCACAGCCCCTGTTAGCTTGAACGAGGCGGATCTCAAAAATGACAGTTCGGAGCCCCCAATGAGCTTGTGGAGTGGAATTGCACGTCTAGCAATCGTGCTCCCCACCATCTCGCTTGCGACAATTTGGGCGTGCGCTGCGGTCTGGGTCGACGGTCCGAGTTCGCGCTTGGCGGCTGGCATTCTCTCAGCGGGGATTGCGGGAACAACCATCGCTCTCTTCGCGCTGGTGCGCCCGCACATCAAAGCGACTGCGGCCTTTCTCTTCTTGTTTGGTCTGGTGCTCATTTGGTGGCTGGGTCTCGAGCCGAGCAACGAACGCGAATGGTTGCCTGAGGTGGCGAAGCTCCCACGGATCACCATCGAGGGCAATCACGTAACCGTAGAAAACGTTCGCAACTTCGAGTACCGCTCAGAGACCGACTTCACCGAACACTGGGAAACCCGCAGCTATGATCTGGAGCAGCTGCGCGGGATCGATTTTTTCATGTCCTACTGGGGCTCGCCGCTGATTGCCCACACGATCATGAGCTGGGATTTCGGCGACGGCAAACATCTCGCGATCTCGATCGAGACCCGCAAGGAAGTCGGCGAATCCTACTCCGCCCTGCTCGGGTTCTTTCGTCAATACGAGCTTTATTACGTGGTCGCCGACGAGCGTGATCTCATCGGAGTCCGCACAAACCACCGCGGAGAACTCGTCCGTCGCTACCGACTGCAAACGCCTCCAGAGCTCGACCGAGCGGTTTTGCTCGATTACTTCGAAGCGATCAATCGTCTCGCCGATGAGCCGCGTTGGTACAACGCCATGCTGCAGAACTGCACTACCACCATTCGCCACCACGTGCAGCATGTGGCACCCAAGAACCCGTTCAACTGGCGCATACTGGTCAACGGAACCTTGGACGAACTCGGCTATATGCGAGGTACGATCGACAACCGCCTGCCCTTCGAAGAAGTACGCAAGCGTGCCGATATCACCGCCCGCGCGAAGTCTGCCGGCAGCTCAGCCGACTTTTCGACCCAAATTCGTAAAGAGACGACCGGAATCTGACCTCGTTTTCCAACGAATTGAGAATCGAGGCAAAGGGGAAATTGAATGCGCTGGTCCAACCTGCTGATTGCCGTCACGCTTACTTCAGTCTCTCTCATCGCCAGCGCGGATGATGAGAAGCAGCCGAAGGAGTCGGGTCGCGAAAAGCTCGAGCAACTTCGCGAGGACTTCCAGCCCTACGCATTCAACTTCTATCCCTATCATCCCATGTACTTCGCAGTGGGGACCGATCCTGAAAGGAGTAAATACCAGATCAGCTTTCGTTATCAGTTCATCAAATCGGGCGGCAGCCTTGCCGAGCGATTCCCGGCGATCACGGGCTTGAATTTGGCCTACACCCAGACTTCGTTCTGGGATTTGCAATCCGATTCCAAGCCCTTCGCAGATACGAGCTACAAGCCAGAGATCTTTTATCTCTCCCCCTTCATTCTCTTGGGCCCGTCGTGGGCAGAAGGCTTTCAGGCGCAGGGGGGATTCCGGCACGAATCCAACGGTCGAGACGGGGACGATTCCCGAAGCACGAACTTCATCTACACCAAATTGCACTGGATCTTCGATCTAGGAAAAGACTACGCAGTGTTATTTGCACCCGAAGTCTTCGCCTACGTGGGAAACGACAACGATACGAATCGCGACCTCGACAAATACCGAGGATATTTCGATCTAGAGCTGATGGTCGCCAAGAAGGGCGGATTCTCTCTCGCGACCCACTATCAGCATGGAATCAAGGGATGGAGTGTGCTTACGGACTTAAACTACCCCCTACCCAAACTGCTGAGGTCCAATATTGAGTTGTATTTCATGGTGCAGCGCTTTGATGGCTACGCCGAGAGCCTGATTGACTTTCGCAAACAGCGACACGTTACGCGAATAGGATTCTCAATGATCCGCTGAGCGTTTTGGCGGGGACCGAACATATTTTCAAAGGTGCAGATTTATGAGAAAGTTTCGCCTCTTCAATCTCGTCATGATGGCAATCGTACTACTCAACACATCGATGCTGGGAGCAGTTCCGGCTCTTGCGGAGACACGGGCATGGGACCAGGACGAAGTGATGAAACTCGCGGACGAGTTCGTGATCTCGCTGTCCAAAATCTCGCTCGCAACCAAAACAGCAGCTCAGCAGGAAACAGTAATACGGCAGCGCATGAGGGATGGCGCCGTCAGCGGCCTTGGGCGCCTCAGCGAGATCGCCAGCGGATATGCCAAACAACTTCACAGGGGCCGGGGACATTCCGCGACGGAACTCTATTTCGAGCAGGTGCGCGAACTGTTCCACAATATCCGTAGTGGGGCGAGAGACGCCATTCCGGCGAAGCAACAGCGTGAGAACATTGCGGCCGCGGAAAAGCTCCTCGATCAACTCGCCGAATATTACGACGACTGACTGGACGCCTACGTCTGCGCCGACGCTTCGTCTTCGTCGATCCAGGCCTTGAAGAGTTCGTAGCCAACGGCGAGCACAACTGATCCGACGAACAGACCGATGATGCCCATCGACAGCATGCCACCGATGGCGCCCACGAAGATCACGATGGTGGGGATCTCGACACCGCGACCAAAGAGGATCGGCTTCAAGAAATTGTCGACGAGCGAAATGAAAACGCACCACAGCGTGAACAGGACCGCGACCGTCGTACTGGCCGACGAGAAGACCAGCAGGATGGGTGGGATGACAACCAGACCCACCGGGAGCTGGACGATGGCAGACACGAGCACAAGCATGGCCCAGAGCCCCGCACCTGGAACATCGGCAGCAACGAAGCCCACTCCAGCGAGAATCGCTTGGATCAGCGCCACTCCCACGATCCCCTGAACCACACTACTCACCGTCGCGCGCGCGAGTTTCACGAGCGCCGGGCCTCGCCGTGCTCCAGCCAATCTCGATCCCAGCTTTTCCATCGCCTCGGCGCGATCCGCTCCGCGACTGAGTATGAAGCCCGCGACGATCAACGACCCGAACAGCTGCAGCAGACCCGCACCGACTGAGCCCGCCGCTTTGAGCAGCCACGCGCTCACCGCCTGGAGCTGAGGCCCGAGCTTTGCAAGTGCAGCCGTCAGGTTTTCGTACGCAAGGCTCCAAATGTCATAGATCTGGTCACCGACAATTGGCCAGTCCGCGACGTGGGCCGGCGGTGGTGGCACTTCTATCGAACCATCAGAGATATCCCGGGCGAAATGTTGGGCGCCAGAGACGAGCGTGTCTGAGAGTAGAACGGCGGGAACGACGATCAGGGCGAACCCTAGCAGCACGAACAGCGTCGCCGTGAGACCTCTCCGACTCCCGAGCGTCGTGGCAACGCTTTCGTAAGGCCCCGTCACCGCGATTGCAATGATCAACCCCCACGCAACGATGCCGACAAATGGAGCAATGATTGTGAGGCACCAGGCGACAATGATCGCAAGCGCGCCGAGGCGCACCGCAATGTCGGTCGCGCGCCGCATGGTCTCTTCACGCGCTTCGATGACTTCGTTTGGCGTCGTTGGTCGTTTGGAAAGGTCAGTCATTGCGTGCCGCGCGCCGGTTCGTAAGGTTCCACTGCCGCGATTTTCACCATTTCGCCGCCACGGAAACGATGATCGACGAACAAGCCATTGAGTACCGCGATGCCACCGGGCCGGAACCCACTGCCCGTGCGTTTCATGAGTGCTGGGATCGTCTCCCCAGAACGGGCCCGCACTGTGCGCAGTCGCATCACCTCGAACCCTCCCCGGGCGTCTTCGGGCAGAGGACGAAAGCTCCGCACGGTATTGCGCGCCTCGGCGACGTAAGCATTGGCGCCCCGTCGCGGTGCCACCGCAGTGATCCGATACATGAGGCCGCCGTACGGGATGAAGGTGAGTTGGCCCACCAGGCGCTGGCCGCCGACGTTGCCGTTGGCTGCAACCCGCCACGAATCGATCCCACCGATCACGATCGGTGTGTTGCGCAGAATCTCCAGATTGAACCGGCGTTCATGGCGCGCAATGAACTTCTCCGCAAATTCCTTCGGGTCTGCTGCCTTTCCCTCGACGCTCAAAAAAACCACAGCCCCACCTTGGGGTGACCGGGCACCAACGTTCTGCTGATCGTTCGAAGTGATCCAGCCTGCGGGAAACCGCATCTGAAAGCCGAGACCGGGGTGAATGAAGTGGTTGCCGCGGAACACGCCTCCTGCGGGATTTGGCCCGATAACGATGCCTTCGATTCGTTTCAAATACCCCGCCTCATCCGCTTCGACCGGTGCGCTTCGTCCCACTTCCAATTGCGCCGCGCGCTGTGAGGTCGTGGCTACCCGCTCGATGGTTCCGGGGTGCGTGTCGAGGTAGCCGGGGAGTCGCGAACCGAAGCGCAGGCGATCGAGATTGCCGAGTCGCTGCAAAAAGTTCGGAAGACCGAAAGGGTCATAGCCCGCCGCTGCCGCAATGCGCTGCCCTCCCCGATCCGCGTCGTTTTCATGCGCGCGCTGGTACGAAGCGAGCTTACTCATCCGCACGATGGGCATGGTGAAGGGGTTGACCCGACGCGCCATTTCCTGCTGTGCCGACGCATGTCGTTCCGCGGCGTGTGTGATCTCGTGGCCGATCACATTGGCGAGTTCGGCCTCGTCCTTCGCCAGGGCGAGCAGGCCGCGGGAGATGTAGACATGTCCGCCGGGTAGTGCGAACGCGTTGGGCATGGCCTGGTCGACAATATAGAAGCGATACTGGAAGGGGCGCCGCACCGTGTATTGAACCATGCGGCGTCCGACTTCCCGTACGTAATCCGTCATCGCTGGATCGTCGTAGATCCCCATCTGGCGCGAAAGATCCACGGCGGCTTCGGCGCCGATGGTGACATCGTCGTACTCGGTGGCGAGGATCGTACGCTTCTTGGGCTTGTCTTCCCCCCCGCCAGTGCCCGCGCAACCTGCGATCAGGGTCGTCACAGTGACCAGAGCAATTAGCGCCTGCGCCTCGCGATGCATCATTTTTGCTCCTTTGGTCTACCCACTGACTGCGTCGTTGGGCTCCAATGCGCAAGCCCCATACAACGGAGCGAGGACGATAGCCCGAGGCACACGGATTCGCGACGCGCCAGTTCAATCCAGTGGTATGAAAATTCCGCAAGACCGATACGCCAGGTTGCTCACGATATGGGCAACATTGAAAAGCCTAGGGTTGGTTTGTGGACTCAAACGTGTCAGGTTTTGCCTCCATAAATGGGGGGTTCCGAATGACATTCAAACTACTCGTATTTGTGTCTTGCGGTCTAACTGCTCTTCTATTCGCTGTCGCGGCAGAGGCGCAAAGCGATTTCGCTCGTACCCACGGCAAGTTCTTGATGGGCGCCACTCAGCCCGCTCCAGAATTCATACTCAACCTCGCCTATCAGCCCGACATCGGCGTCGAAGATTCCAGCATCTCGACCGATTTGATAAAGGTAAAGACCCGTTTAGGCACGGTTTTCGGGGTAAACGAGGACGTCGCGATCGTCACGGCCTTCAACTTCAGTCTGCGCAATTACGCCTTCGACCGCTCAAACCTCGACGTGAGCCTCCACGAGATCGCATTGGAGCTGGGTGTCAACTGGTTCCTCAGCGATCGAATCCTGCTCTCGGCAACGTTTCGTCCGGGCATCTTCTCCGACCTCGACGAATCTCTCACCGGGGACGATATCCAGTACCAGGGCACCGCGGTCGGAACCTATCAGTGGAGCGACAAGCTGTTCTTCAAACTGGGCGCCGCAGTTCGCGAAGACTTCGACAAGCTCAGCGTGATCCCGGTGGCAGGCTTTACCTGGGTCTCTTCCGACCAACTTCGCGTCGACGTACTGCTACCGCGCTCCGCCACCATCACCTGGCAACCGTGGGTAAATAGCTCGATCCTCATCGTACCGGGCCTCCATCTCGAAGGGCAGCAGTACCACGTCGATACCGCGCTTGGCGACGGTGACGTCCAAATTCAGGACATCCGCTTCGACATCACCGCAAGCTACGAGGTCGCCGAAGCGGCGCGTGTTTCGTTGTCTGTCGGGTCGAACTTTCGCGGTAAGTATGAAGTCGAGGGCGATGGCGGGTTCAAAGCCAAGGCCGACCAGGATCCTTCGGTCTACCTGGCCGTTGGGCTCAGCTCCAACTTCTGAGCGAGCTTGTGCTTTAAAAAAAGTTGAAGACGGGTGTGGACTAATCCTCGAGCCGCTTCATGCCCTCGATGAGCGGATGCCAGCCGAAGACGAGCGAAATTTGGAACCGGTCCATCCGCAGATCGGTTGGCCCATTGTCGTTCACCGTTGCCATGTAGGCTACTGTGAGCTGCAGGGGTGCCGATACGGCCAAACCACCGGCTGGCCCAGGTTCAGCGGCTGGTTGCTCTATCTGCGCTATCCACTCCCCGGGACACAATGCGAAAGGAGCCGCCGAGATGCTCATGATGGAGACAAGACCGGTGCTTGTGTTCGCGATGCTGGTGGCAGCGCTAAGCGTATTTGCACTTCCCGCCCAGGTGTCGGCCCTGGGGTGTCGCGAGTGGACCGAACTCTATGACGATGAACGCTACAACGCGCTTCTCGACGACGTGGATCGCAAGCTCAATTCGGGTAAAGCCAAGAGCTGGAATATCAACCGCAATCGAATTGCGCGCTGCATGGAACGCTCTCTTCGCCGACTGAGCGAGGATCTCGACGACACCTGTGATCAGGGGATGCGGGTCAGCATGCGTGCTGCCGATGAACTGGTCATGGACTACATCCGCTCGTGTGTTCAATGAGTAGAGAGATGGCGGTGAGCGTCGTTAAGTGGAGAGTATGGATCCCGATCCTTGGTTACATGCTGATGTCGCTCGGTAGCACGGCCTCGGCGGAAGAACCGGGCAAAATCAATACCCGAGCACTCGCGGAAATGAAGCGAAGCGCCGAGTTCATCGCCAAACTCGAGAGCTATCACTTTCGCGCCACAATGCTGGAGGACCGCATTGATGCGTCTGGCCAGGTGATCGAGCATGGTTCGGTACGGAACTTTTATGTGCGCCGACCCGATCGAATCCGAGTGGAAATCGAGCACAACTCCGGCGATTCGTTGCTCTTCACCGCCAACGCCAGGAAGGTGGCCGCATCGCGCAATTCTGGAGCTGAATTTGCAGAAATTGATTCTCCCGGAAGTCTCGATGATGTCATCGATCTGCTCATCATGGAACTCGGAGTGCGGCCCCCGCTCGCGAATCTGGTCTACAGCAATCTCTGGCGCGTATTGCGGCCACGGATCGAATCTGCGCGGTATGTCGGCGAGGTAAAGCTCGGCTCTGCACGTTGCCATCATCTTGCGTTTCGCAATGAAGATGTGGACTGGCAGATCTGGATCGATGCCGGCGAGCAACCGCTACCTCGTCGACTGGTGATCCACTACAAGTCCGAGCCCGGCGGCCTCACAGTTCGGGCCTCAATCGACCAATGGAACGTGCAGTTCGCCCACGACCCATCTCAATTCGATCAGAAAGCCAGCGAGGGCGCGAAAAAAGTGAGCCTGTCGGAGCTGGCCAGGTAGGCGGTCACAGTCTGCCCCTAGACTCAATGCGTCATTCCCTGTAGCAAGCGAATGCTGACACGCTGCCGGCTACGGCGGAGCCCGGCTCACGTTCGCATTCTGAGGCCCTCAACGAGATTTTTCATGTAACATGTTCTTTGGTTTTCCATGTTCTAATACACGGAGGTTCCCCCCATGCGAATCATCAGCATCCTGGTCGTAATACTCTTATGGTCCCAAACATCTCTAGCCGAAGAATTTCTGTATCCCAAAAAGGGCCAAAGCGCCGAACAGCAGGACAAAGACAAATACGAGTGCCACAAATGGGCCGTCGGGCAGACCGGCTTCGACCCGATGAATCCACCCAAGGCCCCCGATGCAACTCCGCAAGTCGCCGCCGCGACACCACCGTCCAAGCAGGGCGGCGCGGTTCGTGGGGCAGCGCGCGGGGCTCTCGGTGGGGCAGCGGTGGGCGCAATTCTGGGTGATGCCGGCAAAGGCGCTGCGGTCGGTGCTGCTGCAGGCGGGATCCGCGGCCGGCGGCAAAAAGTAGATGCGCAGCGCGATCAACAAGCGGCTCAGAAGCAGCTCGACAATCAAGCGGCCGCTACTGCCGCCGCACATCAAGCCAAGATTGCAGAGCAGCGCTCCACCTATGATCGTGCGCGGAAGACCTGTCTCGAGGGACGTGATTACTCCGTCAACTGAGAGCACCAAGTAACATCAATCGTTTTCGATAGATGAAATCTCAATTGAAACGAATCAGCCTCTCGAACTTGATCCTGGCGGGACTCGTGTTGGGCGTGGCGTGCGGACTCTTTCTCGGAGAGTACGCCGCCGCGCTGTCCGTCGTTGGGGAAGCATATATCGCGCTGCTTCAGATGACGGTACTCCCGTACATTACGATCGCCCTCGTTGCGAACATTGGGCGCCTGTCGCCCAGCGAGGGCAAGCGGTTTGGGGTCTACGCCGGCGGGTTTCTGTTGCTCTCTCTGCTCCTCGCCCTCGGCACCATTACGTTGCTGTCCCAGATGCTCCCGGAACGGCTATCGGCGTCTTTCTTCAGCTCGAGTCAACTCGAGGAAGCCGCGACCATTGACTTCGTGCGGCTATTCATCCCGTCCAACCCGTTCTATGCGCTGGCAAACAATGTCGTCCCAGCAGTAGTTCTCTTTTGTACGGCGATCGGGCTTGCCATCATGGCACTCGAGGAAAAGGGAGAAGCACTAAAGCAGCTCGACTTCCTGACCGATGCCCTCGCCACCATCAATCGCCAGCTAGTAAGACTTACGCCTCTGGGCGTATTCGCCATTGTCGCCAGCCTCGCGGGTACGATTCATCTGGATGAGTTGAACCGGCTAGAGGCTTATCTCGTCATCAATACCGTGGCCGCGCTGGTACTGGCATATGGGGTACTTCTGGTGCTGCTCGCTGCGCTGACTCCGTTTTCATATGGCGAGCTGTTCAGGGCTTCTCGGACCGCAGTGCTGACTGCATTCATTACTGCGAAAGTCTTCATCGTTCTGCCCATGCTGGCCAGTAGCGCCGAAGAGCTGTTCAAACAGCGCCTCCGGGAGCCGGACGATGCGTCTACGTACGTTCGCGCCGTCACACCGCTCGCCTATCCTTTTCCGCATGCTGGCAAGCTCCTGGCGTTGCTCTTCATCCCCTTCACGGCCTGGTTCGTGGATGAGCCACTGCGGCTGAGCCAGTACCCGAGCTTCCTCGGCGCCGGGCTTTTCAGCCTCTTCGGCAGCCCCATGGTCGCCATCCCCTTCCTCCTGGATATGTTCCGGCTTCCCGCCGACATGATTCAGCTATTTATCGCATCGGGCGTCGTCACCGGTCGGCTGGGTGATCTGCTGGGTGCCATCCATATCTTCTTTGTTTCGGTCCTCACGGCCTGCGCGCTCAGCGGCAATCTCCGTCTCCGTACCCCACAGCTGATACGGTCCCTGTTGCTCATCGCTGGGATCTTCACGGTGGCGACAATCGGCACCCGAACTTATCTCGCCAGTTCACTCGACACCGAGTACACCCGGGACCAGATAATTCAAAACATGCATGGCGCAACGGACCCTTACCCAGCGGTCGTCCATCGCGTAGTCCCACCTCCATTAGACGGAACCGAATCGTCATTGCAACGCATCACGAACGGGGGGGTGCTGAGGGTTGGATATCACCCGGACAATCTCCCCTATAGTTTCTTCAATGCTCGGGACGAGCTGGTGGGCTACGACATCGACATGGCTAACCATCTCGCACGGCAATTCCAATGCCAGCTCGAATTCGTTCCCTTCACGTTTGCAACGCTCAGCGAACAACTGGACCGCGGCGATTTTGATATTGCGATGTCGGGCATTACGATGTTCCCCTCGCGACTCACTCAGATGAGATTCTCCAGGTCGATCTCTACAGTCACCGCCGCATTGATTGTGCCCGACCATCGCCGGGAAGAAATCTCTCGCATGATGGATAGACATGATTTCACGGGCATCACCTTGGCGACGGCACGCTCAGACGACGCCAGCATGATTGCGTCGACGCTACTTCCCGGCGCCGAATTCACCACTTTAGGGTCGCTGCGCGAGTACCTGGAATCGGGCGGTAAAGAAGCAGACGGCATGGTGTGGGCGGCGGAGTCCGGCTCGGCATGGACGCTGCTCTATCCTAATTTCAGCAGGGTGCTAATACGTCCTCTCTTCCGGGTTCCGACGGGCTATCCGATGGCACTGAACAACACTGAGTTGGAGGGGATTATCAGCCAGTGGCTGGGAGTAATCCAGGCGGGCCCGTTCGACGAACAACTCTACGACCACTGGATCCTGGGCAAATCCGCGGATAAACGTGGCAAGCGGTGGAGTATGATTCGCAATGTGTTGGGGTGGGTGGATTGATCCTGCAATCGATCAGCGAGATCCGCGCTGATCACAACCCTTTGGAGTCGAAACGATGAAATCACCAGAACTGGTCCGAGTTGTGATCTCCCTCGCCTTTCTCAGTCTGATGATGGGTTGTGCCTCTTCAGCCTTGCAGGGAAAGCGAACGTTCACGAGCGGGGAGACGATGTCGCGACCCTCGCGAGTTTTGGTCTACGACTTTCGTTCGGATCTCCCCCAGGTCAAGGCCGACGATCGCAGGGAACAGCAGGAACTCTTTCATGAATCGCGGGATGCGCTCGCCGAGCAACTCGTCAGCCGACTCCGCAGCATGGGGTTCATGGCGAGACGTGTTGGACACGACATCAAACCCAATCCCAATGAGATCATGGTCGAGGGCAGGTTCGTCAGCATCGACAAGGGCAACCGGTTTACGCGCAACGTCATCGGCTTCGGTATCGGGTCTACCGAGATGGTGGCTCAAGTTCAGGTCCTGCGAGCGAGGGCCGACAATCCGAACAAGCAACTCCTGTTCGACTTCCGCGCAGTGTCAAAAGGGAGCAAGAAACCGGGCATCATACTGCCGGTCGGGATGGGGGCCCAGGCAGTCGCAGTAGCTTCGGGGGCTGTGGGGGTGGTGGGCGAAGTGAAGGGACCCGTCACCCAGGATGCGATCCGCATGGCGGATGCAATCGCAGATGATCTCGGTTTGTTCTTCGTGAAGCAGGGCTGGGTGTCGCAAGAAGCCCTCGAGAAATAGCTCGACGTCACCATGCAAATTTTCTGGGCAAGGCAAGCGATTAAAAGGGAATGCGCACCGACACGTTCGCCGAGTGGTTCGTGACATCGCCGCCAAAGAAACCGTCGTAGCCGAACTCGATCGTGTTCGCAGATTTCATCGGCTGAAAGCCGAGGTGGGCTCCGACTTCCACGCCGCCGCTCGCGTCACTCGCCTTGGACTTGAAGCTGCCCGCGCCGGACGGGGCGCCCTGCATCCGGGCGCTGAAGTTCCGGTCGAAACCGACAAAGGCCTGTCGCCACTGCGCAGTTACGCTTGGCATCCACAGACCATCCGCCCACTCGAGCAGTTCGCCGACGTAGCGATACTTCAGGATGTTGGCGCTGAACCGCAACCCGGCAGTCCCGCTGACAATGTCGGTCTGGCGAGCCTTGAGATCGAGCGCGATTTCGGCGTTGCCCTTCTCCTTCACGGCCTCTTCTTCGACGTGCGAATAGTCGATCGAGGCGTTCGGCTCAATCACGATCGGACCGACCTTGAAACGATAACCGGCACCCAGGGCGAGACTGATACGATCGCTGTCGTACTGGCCCTCGAGCCTGGCAGCGCGAAAATCAACGTCCCGGTCGATGTCGTGGAAGCCGTGGCTGTAACTGAAGGAACCTCGAACACTCAAGGGTCCGCGGACGGTGCCCACAGCGATACCCAGGTCAACACTTTTGAAGCTGCTGTCAGCGCCGCCGTCGTGATCGATTTCAATCGTGCCGTAGCCCATGCTCCCGCTGATCCAGAGGTTCTCATTCCACTTATAATCGACGCCGACGAGCGCGCCAACGGCGATTGAATCGTAGCCTCTGTCGAAACTGAGGCTGTTCTGACCGAAATTGCCAATCACTTTGGCCCAGGGCATGAAGCCACCCGAACCGCAGGGGTCTTCGGTGACGACATTGGGAAGCGGCGCGTACTGAAAACGCTCGCAACGCATGGAGCGCTGCTGGAGTTCTTGCTGCTGCACTCGGCCCCAGGAGAGAATGTTGCTCGTGTGTGCGTCGTAGCTTTCGGCGTGGAGTTGAGCGAGGGCGGTTGTGAGTTGGTTGGCTGGCAGCAAATCGAGGGGAGAGATGACCCCGTCAAGGAAAGTCATGTCGGCGTTCAGCCGCGCGTCGTCCAAATACTGCCCGGTGTTTCGCTCGCTGGCTGAGCGCGCGAAACTTTCGTAGGTAAATATGCGCGTAGCAGTAAACACAAACTCATCGACACCCATACCGACGTCCACGAACGCAGTCGAAAACGAGAAGGTTACGATCGTCGGCAAGATCTCTTCGTCGAAAGAACCCGTAATGCCTCCGGTCGCCCTGATCAGCGTATAGTCGCCTTCGTTGAGGACTCCCTGGATCGTCACCAATACTGAGGCACCTATTTGCAAAGGATCCATTGGGTCTGGACTCGTCGGGTCGAGCGTGAGCGCGCCAGTCAGCTTCAGCTGGCTGTCTACGACGGCCTCTCCCACGATAAAGACCATGACGGAGTTCGCTTGCTGGCTAAAGCCAGAAGCCTCCACGTCCAGTTCGACCACGCCGTCAAAAAGCAAGGCTCCGGTCTGCATGACGATACCGTCTTCAAATACGGTCGGGGAACTGGTCGATACCCTCCAAACAAAAGCATCATTGAAATCAGCGGGACCGACTACGAGCACCTCGAATTGGTCCGCGTCAAATAGATCGATGCTTCCCACCGTCGCCGCGCCGACCGGGTCTGCACCCAGGTGTAGGGTGTCGCTGCCGGGGCCGGCGTCCAGTGACGGAATGACGGCCGAAGGTCTGAGGAGCAACGTGTCGTTGTCGTTGCCGAGGTTGATGTTCCCGGTCACGCTAACCCCGGGATCGTAGTCGAGCGTATCTTCGCCATCGCCCAGCATGATTGAACCGTCGACGGTTGAGTTGATGAAGAGTTCGAGAACGTCGTCTCCTGCACCCAAATCGATATCACCGGTCACTAACGCGTCAGAGGTGATGATGACCGTATCCATGCCGTCGCCCGCGGTGAGGTTACCCAGCAGGACCCCGCGATTGGAAATCAGCACGTCATTCGTTCCGTTGCCAAGGCTGATTGCACCCATGATCTGAGCATCAGAACCAATTTCGATCGAGTCGTCAGCGGAACCGCCAGTCACGTTACCTACGAGGAGGGATCCTATTTGTAGCCCCAACAGGTTTTCCTCTCCTGCGCCCTGAGATAGATCACTTACGCCGAGTTGGATATCTCCGTTAACCGTCGAACCGAGACCAACAAACCCTCCCCTCAGAATCACTCTGTCGCGTGTGTCGCCACTGCTTCCAGTCGTTATGGACCCGGTGTAAATAGCGCCAGACTCGAAAAACAGAGCATCGCTACCGGGGCCGAGATCAATGTTTCCAATCAATACCGCGCCACGGTCGATGGTGAGCACGTCCGCGCCATCCATTAAATTGATATCGCCCGTCACGGTCGACCCATCGCGAAGCGTAATTTCTTCTATCGCTACGCTGCCTACGATCGCAGCGCCCGCGTCAGTCGTGATCAGACCGCCGCTCAAGTTTTCGACGGTGTTGATGGCGCCAATATCCGTCCCCGTAAAGACGATCGCAGAACCCGCCGCGTCCGAGCCGCCCGTGATCGTGCCGCTGTTGGTGATGGTTGCGTTGTCGCCGATCTCGATGGCGTTATGGGTAGAGACTGTCGCAGTGATGCTGCCGTCGTTCGTGATGGTGCTGTTCGCGCCGTCGAGACTGACATTTCCATTCACCATCGCGCCGCTGCTGATGGTGAGCTCATCCGAACCACCCAAGAGATCGATATCGCCCCCAATGGTTGCATCAGTGCCAACATCGACAAAGTCGTCGTTGGCGCCACCCGTCACGCTGCCGTCGAGGAAGGACCCTTCCTCTAGAATCAACGCGTTTCGCTCGCCCGCGCCCGTGGGAACTTCGCTGTCGCCGAGATCGATGTCTCCGTGCAGCGTCGAACCTCCGCCGCTACTTCCTCTCAATGTGATTGTATCGTTGCCGTTTCCAGCTTGAACGTTCCCGGTAGTATCGGCGCCATCTTCGAGAATCAGCTGATCATCACCGTCTCCGAGATCGATGTTTCCATTCACGGTCGCGCCGCTTTCGATCGTAACCACGTCCGCAGCGCCGAACAGATTGATGTCGCCGGTAACGGTTGATCCGTCTCGAAGGTTGATGTTTTCGGTGCCAACGCTGCCTACGATCGCAGCGCCCGCGGCGGTTGTGATCACTCCGCCGCTCAAGTTTTCAACGGTGTTGATGGCGGTCGAATCCGTTCCTGTAAAGACAATTGCGTCCGAGCCACCCGTGATCGTGCCGCTGTTGGTGATGGTTGCGTTATTGCCGATCACGATGGCGCTCTGGTCACCCGTGATTGAATTGTTATTGATGATGGTCGCATCATCACCGATCACGATGGCGTTCTGGCCAGCGTCTATTGTCGCAGTGATGTCGCCATTGTTCGTGATGGTGCTGCCCGCGTTGAGGAGAATGGCCTGGGCGTCCCCCGTCTCCGCCTCCACCGTGTCGCTTGACGTTTCTACAGTCAGGTCGATGTCATCCGTTTCGAAGACAGACGGTTCATACGCTGTCGAGGTATCCGTGCAGGTAACAGTCGTTCTTTCTCCCATAACAATTGGATCTTCCACGCAATCCGCCAACGCCGATTCCGTGGCAACCGCGCACGAAAGTGCGATCCAAATTCCCGCCAGTCTTCCCGCTCTGCCCACCGCTCTACTCACGTAGTCTTTCCTTTGTTCTGAAGATCAAAACGACCGACGTCGACATTGCTGACAATGGCGCCGAGGGTCGCAACCGAGGGCAGTCTGCCCCCTGAGAAGTGCCAGTTTCTGGGGAGTGGGTGTCGGAAAAACCTTGTAGTTGCGCATCGATAGCACACTAGAGACACTAAGTGGTGAAATAGATTCCCTCGGGGCGCGAGGCGCAATTTCCCGCACTGCCCGAGCCTGCTGTCGCCCCCGTGCTATCGAATCGATATCAAGCGCGCGCCGCAAACTGGAGATGAGATGAAGTTCCTGAACGAGATCGGACCCCGCGAGGCCGACTTCATTGATGCACAGCACGTGTTCTTCGTCGCCACGGCCCCGTTGTCCGCCGATGGCCACGTCAACCTCTCACCCAAAGGCTACGCGAGCTTTGCGCGCCTCGACGCAAACACGGTGGCGTACATCGACCTGGGGGGCAGCGGGATCGAGACCCACGCGCACTTGCGCGAAAACGGCCGCATCTGTCTGATGTTCTGCGCTTTCGAAGGCGATCCCCTGATCTTGCGGCTCTACGGCACGGGCCGCGGACATCAATACGGCACGCCCGAATTCCATGCCCTGAGACACCACTTTCCCGAAATCGAAGTTCCGGTGCGGGGCATCATCGAAGTTTCGGTGACGAGTGTCCAGCGCTCGTGCGGTTTTGCGGTTCCCAACTACGAGTTTCTGAGCGATCGCGAACAACTGAAGGAGCACAACGCAAAACGAAACCAGCAAGAGTTCATCGCCCACCGCATCTCGACCAACGGCACGAGCATCGACGACTTGCCCGGGCTCGAGAGCATGGAATGAAGACCTGGCAGATTCAGCGCCATGGCGAGCCCACCACCGCCATCGAACTCGTCGACACCGAGATCCCCGAACCCGAAGCCGCTGAAGTTCGCATTCGCGTCGACGCGGCGGCGATCGGCTTGCCCGACGTTTTCATGTGTCGCGGCACGTACGCTTTCCGTCCCGAACTCCCGTTTACTCCCGGCCAAGAAGTGTCGGGCACGGTCGTGGCCAAAGGCAGAGATGCAAAGACCGCAATTGGCGAGCGGGTCATGGCGGTGACTTCCTTCTTTCGAGGCTTCGGCGGCCTGGCGGAAGAGGCGCTGGCCCTCGACGGGGCGACCCACCCTGCCCCCTCCGAGATGGATTCGGCCGAAGCCGCGTGTTTTGTCATTCCCTATCACACGGCCTACATCGGGCTCGTGACCCGAGGCCAATTGCAGCCGGGCGAAACTCTGGTCGTGCTCGGGGCGGCCGGCGGAACCGGAACTGCAGCGGTGCAACTGGGCTGTGCACTCGGCGCCCGGGTGATCGCCGTAGCGGCCGGCCCCGAAAAAGGTGAACTGTGCCGCGAACTCGGGGCCGACCTCGTCATCGACCACCGGAAATCGGACATCGCGGAAGCGATCCGCGACGCGACAGCCGGAAAAGGCGCCAATGTGATCTACGATCCAGTCGGCGGTGAAGCTTGCGACGCGGCACTCCACGCGATCGCGAGCGAAGGCCGACTGCTGATCATTGGATTCGCGAGCGGAAAGTTTCACGACGCGCCCTCGGCCGTGCTCATCCAGAAGAATGCGTCGATGGTGGGCGTCTATGTCGGAGCGTATTCGAAGCCATTCACCAGCACAGTGCACGAAGCATTGCTCGAACTCTGGCGCGACAAGAAGATCCGCGGAGTTGTCTCCAGTCGCGTCGGCTTCGACGAAGCTGCTGTGGTCCTCGAAGAACTGGCGAGGCGCCGGAGTATGGGAAAGACCATCGTCTATGTCTGAACTGAGTCTGAACTGATGCCTGAACAGGACCGCGACGAAGCAGCATGATTTCGAATCGTATCGTCAAGGCTCTGTTCACTGGCATCTGGGCACTCGCAATGGCGGCCGCCTGCTGGGGGTGGTTTCGCAGCGGGCTCGAGTTTCGTGACGTCCCCGAGTTGTTGGACGCCTGGCTCTCACAGTTTGGGCTGGGGCGGGCGGCCCTGATCTATGTCGTGCTCTACACCATCCGTCCGTTGGTCTTGTTTCCCGCGACGCTGCTCACGATCGCATCCGGCATGCTGTTCGGCCCCTGGCTGGGGATCCTCTTCACCATCATCGGCGAGAACGCGAGCGCAAACTTCGCCTTCTGGATTGCGCGCTGGCTGGGTCGAAGTTGGGTCGACGATCGCGAAGAGGGGCGCATTCGGGCGTGGGACGACAAGATTCGCAAAAACGCCCTTACCAGCGTCCTGCTCATGCGCTTGCTCTACGTTCCCTTCGACGCAGTCAACTACGGCTGCGGTCTGACTTCGATGCGGCAACGCGACTTCTGCATTGGTACGTTTCTCGGCATCCTGCCCGCGCTCGTATCTTTCGTGTTGCTCGGGGGCGCCGGAGCGGCGGGCGTCGAAAATCGCATGCTGCTGTTCGGAAGCGCGGTCTTCTTTTTCGTCATCGGGCTGATCGTGGCGAAACTTCTAAAGCGAGTATCTCCGGAACAAGAAGCCAGTTGACAGTCTGCCTTCGACAAGCCCCCGACAAGCCCCCAACAATCCCCCAACAACAGGAATGATTCATGAAGGTCTATACGACAGCCCCTCTCGATGATCCTCGGGATGCCCGCAAGTCGTTTTCCCGCCTCGAAGAAATTGGCTACGACGGAGCGTTCAGTTTCGAAGCCAAGCACGACCCGTTTCTTCCGCTGGTTCTGGCGGCCGAAAACACCCAAACCTTGCGGATCGGTACCGCGATCGCCATCGCCTTTGCGCGCAACCCGATGAACCTCGCCAATCTCGCGTACGGCATGCAGAGCATCAGCGAGGGGCGCTTCGTCCTGGGCCTGGGCTCTCAAGTGAAGCCCCATATCGAAAAGCGCTTCAGCATGCCGTGGTCTGAACCCGCAAAGCGCATGCGCGAGATTGTGCTCGCCATCCGCGCGATCTTCGACGCCTGGGAGGGCAAGGCCAAGCTCGACTTCCGCGGCAAGTTCTACCGGCACACGATCATGATCCCAGCCTTCGACCCCGGTCCCAACCCGTTTGGACCGCCGCCGATCCTCACCGGTGGCTTCGGCCCCTTGATGACCGAAGTCGCGGGCGAAGTTGCGGACGGCTTCATCGGCCACCCGTTCAACAGCCGCAAAGCGCTGCTCGAAAACACCATGCCCGCCCTCGCATCGGGGCTCGCAAAGAGCGGGCGCAAGCGCGAGGACATCGAGATCATCTGCGCGACGCTTACCGTGACCGCTGCCGCAGACGATGAACAAGGTTTCGAACAGATCAAACACGCTGCGCGCAAGCAAATCGCCTTCTACGGTTCAACGCCGGCGTACCTCCCGACTCTCGCGTGTCATGGTTGGGAAGATCTGCATCTCGAATTGAATCGGATGTCCAAGCAAGGCAAGTGGGACGAGATGACGGATCTGATCAGTGACGAAGTACTCGAGACGATCGCGGTGGTCGGGCCGCGCGAAGAAATTGCGCAACGGATTCACGAACGGCTCGATGGCATTGCTGACGGAGTGAGCCTTACGCACAACCGCGCGCCCGACCCTACCCAGTGGGCCGATATCGTTCCGAAAATTCAGCAAGGTTGAGGGAGTTTTTCCCGGGCGCTCTGCGCCGGGTCAGTCTTCTTCTCTCACTCTTCTTCTTTAGAGACGGGAGTCACGTCCACGATGGGGCCTCGAGGAGCCGGCTCGTTCTCGAAGTGGATGGGGCCCGGCGGAGTGCCCGAGTGGTGTACATGAATTCGGTTCTCGGCGATGGCTCGTTCGAAGCGTTTTACGACTTCGGCTTTTACTAGCGCGCGGAAGCCTGGGACGAGGCACAGGAACCCGAAGAGGTCGGTGAGAATGCCCGGGGTAACGAGAAGCGCGGAGGCGACCAGGATCATGATCCCGTCGACCAGAGAGTCGGTGGGCATCAAGCCCTTCGCCAGCTGCTGCTGGACGTGAGAGAGCACGCGCAGGCCCTGGTTGCGGGCCATTGAGGCGCCGACAATTCCGGTCAGTACGATCAGCGCGATGGTTTCGAGACTGCCGATGCGAGATCCCAATTCGATCAGCAGCAGCAGTTCCAGCGCAGGAAGTGCGATGAACAGCAGCAGGAGTCTTCCCATTTGACGAGGATCGCACAGTTCGCGGGCTGGCGCGCAGGCATCCGGGTGCGAGGTTTGGTATCTAATGCCCCGCGCGATCGACTGTGTCATTCAATAGACGTCCACCCCCAAAAACACCCCCAACAAAAAACCAGGGAGACCCTCGATCACTGAGGGCCGGTGCCGTGCACCGGAGACAGCAGCATGAAGAGCCTCAAGCCGGGTCAGCCGATCCTGACCGTTTCACATCTCAAACGTAAATTTGGTGATCGCAAGATTCTCACCGACGTGAGCTTCAGCCTGCAGCCAGGCGACCGGGTTGGCGTGCTCGGGGTCAACGGGGCGGGCAAATCGTCGTTGATGCGGATCGTCGCTGGACACGACCCGGACTTCGAAGGGGTGTGCGTCCCCGCCAAGGGCGCTTCGGTGGGATACGTCCCCCAAGAACCCGAACTCGATCTGGACAAGACCGTGCGCGAAAACGTCGAACTCGCAATCGCCGAAACTCGTTCCTATATCGCACGCTACGAAGAGATCCTCAAGTTGTGGGAAGATCCGGAAGTCCTCGAGAGCGAAGAAAAGACCAACGCGCTGCTCGAAGAACAAGGTGAAGTGCAGGACATCCTCGAACATCGCGACGCCATGGATCCGGCAAAACTCGACGCCAAGATCGAGATGGCGATGGCCGCACTGCGACTTCCTCCCGGAGACAAGAAAACCGCGCAGCTTTCGGGTGGCGAAAGGAGACGAGTCTCGCTCTGCAAAGAACTGCTCGCGCAACCCGACCTGCTGATTCTCGACGAACCGACCAATCACCTAGACGCCGACACCATCACCTGGCTCGAAAATTATCTCGCCAACTATTCGGGCACCTACATGCTGGTGACCCATGATCGCTACTTTCTGGACCGCGTGGCAAACCGCATGCTCGAAGTCGCCCACGGTGAGGTCAAGTCGTACACCGGAAACTATTCGAGCTTTCTCGAGGCGAAGGAGGTTCAGGAGGACATCCAGGATCGAACCGACGCCAATCTCAGGAAGGCCGTCGCCCGGGAACTCGAATGGATCCGCTCGACCCCCCAGGCTCGCCGCACCAAGAGCAAGGCGCGAATCGACGCTTACGACAAGATGGTCGAAGAAGCTTCGAAGATCATTCCGGCTCAAGAAATGGATCTACGAATTCCCTTCGGCCCGCGCCTCGGCAGCAAGGTCGTCTCCCTGCGCGGAGTCTGCAAGGCGTACGACGGTAGGGTGTTGTTCGAAAATCTCGATTGGGACGTACCGCCCGGAGCCATCGTGGGCATCACCGGGGCAAATGGGCTGGGGAAGACCACGCTCATCAACTTGATCACCGGCCGCGACACAGCGGACAAAGGTGAGGTCGACGTCGGAAAGAACACGAAGTTTTGTTACGTCGATCAGAACCGGCAGGATCTCGATCCCGAAAAGACTGTCTACGAGGAAGTCTCGGGCGGGTCGGAGATTATCGAGTATGGGGACAAAGAACTTTCGGTCCGCCACTACCTGGCTCGGTTTCTGTTCACCGGGGCAATCCAACAGACGCCGGTCGGTCGGCTCTCGGGGGGCGAGCGCGCCCGTGTCCAACTGGCCAAGATCCTGCGCAAGTCCTCGAACTTCGTCATTCTCGACGAACCCACAAATGATCTCGATCTCATGACCTTGCGCGTGCTCGAAGAAGCGCTGGGCGCATTCCCCGGCTGCGCGATCGTGATCACCCATGATCGCTACTTCCTCGATCGCGTCGCCACCCACATCCTGGGTTTCGAAGGCGACGGCAAAATCGAGTACTGCACCGGCTCCTGGGAGATCTACGCCGAGCAGCGGGCCAAGCGCGAGGCCGCGGGCGAGGGCACCTCCAAAGCATTCAAGCACCGCCGCATCGAGCGGGCGCACTGAAGGTTCGTAGTTCGAGAGAATCTCTACCCGGTACGCGGCGCGAAGCCATCGGTGTAGAGTGTGTCATGCCCGCCATGTTTGATGCTCCCAAATTCCATGCACGTGCCCCCTGGTGGGGGCCGGACCTCCAGACCCTGCGAAACCTGTTGGTTGGGTCCGCGCCGGAACTGCCCGCCAACGAATCGACGCGAATTCCTCTGCCGCTCCTCGACGACAGCGGCGATGTGCTCTCCGGTATCTTGAACGAGCCGGCTTCCTCGAATCGAACCGACGCCAAGCCGCTCGTCGTGTTGATCCACGGGCTTTCGGGTTGCGAAGAGAGTTCTTACATGCTGAACAGTACAGGCTATTGGTTGGCGCGGGGTCACCGGGTATTGCGTCTCAACCTGAGGGGAGCCGGTCCATCGAGAGCGACCTGTGGTCAGCAATACCACGCGGGGCGCACCGGAGATCTGCGGGACGCACTCGGAGGATTATCTCCGTCGCTTCGGGCGGACGGACTGCTGCTATGCGGCTACTCCCTTGGCGGCAATATGCTGCTCAAATTTCTGGCCGAGCACGGCGAGCGCTTTCCCATCATTGCCGCCGCTTCGGTCTCGGCACCGATCGATCTGGCCGCGGCATCGGCGCGGTTTCTCGACGCGAGAAATTGGGGCTATCACCGGCATCTACTGCAGAAGATGAAGCACGAGTGCTTCGAGGGTCCGATTGACGTGAGCACGAGCGAACGCCGGACCATCATGGCGTGTCGCAGCATCCTCGAATTCGATGAGCGCGTGGTCGCGCCGCGAAACGGCTACCGCGATGCATCCCACTACTACGTGGAAAACCACGCGCAAAGGTTTCTATCCGAAATCAAGATCCCCACACTCCTGGTACACGCGCTCGATGATCCCTGGATTCCGAGCCACGCCTATACGAGCTACCCATGGAAGCAAAACCCTTCGCTTCATCCGGTCCTTGTGGCCGGCGGTGGACATGTCGGTTTCCATGCCCGGGGTAGTACCGTGCCCTACTACGATCGCTGCTTTGGCGCCTTCGCAGATGCACTACGAGCCTGAGCCCAGAACATTCCTCGATCTGTCGATGTGGTAGGCTCATTCTTTCCATGCCGATTCGTGTAGCCACGCTAAATATCTGGTCCCTTCCCGGCCCGCTGGCGCGGCACAAGCCGGATCGAATGAAAGCCATCGGCGCGGTGCTTCCGGATTTGGACCTCGACGTGATTGCGTTTCAGGAGGTGTGGACCCGGCCCTCGCGGGACGCGCTGGTCGCGGCGGCCGAGCATTCCGGGCTCGCACACATCTGGCACAACCCGAACCCGTGGAATGGCGGCGGTCTGCTGATCGCCTCAAAGCTCCCCTTTCGCGAGATCCAGTTTGAGGCCTTCGTGGCCCGGGGATTTCCGGAGCGTCTTCAACATCTGGATTACTACTCGGGCAAGGGATTTGTGCACATCAGCCTGGAGACCCCCGACGGCACGATCGCCCTGATCGGTACCCACCTGCACGCGAACTACACCCGGCCTGGGGACGACGACATGTACCTGGGAATTCGCGCCGCGCAGCTCATTCAGGTTGCGGCGGGTTTGTCCCAGATCACCGATCCGGTGATCGCGATCGGGGACTTCAATCTGCTGGAAGACGAAGCTGCCTATCCAATGTTGCTGGGTCTCACTGGGCTTCGAGATCTGGCTGCCGAACTCGATCGCCGCCAGGCAACGACCCTCGCGCAAAATCCTTACCATCATCCAAAGCATATCGACGAGCGTATTGACTACGTTTTCTTTCGCGATGGCGCACGACTCGGTCTTCGGCCCCTTTCGATCGAGCGAAACTTCGATCAACTGCTCGACTTCGACGGCGAAGCCGGATCCTGTTCAGACCATTCGGGACTCGTAGCGGAATTGGAGGTCCATCCCGAACCTGCGGCCGAGACGAAAGATTTCTTGTCGGCATCTTCGTTCGAGATCGGTGCCAGACTGCTCGAGGAAGGAAAAAACGTTTCGCAACGCCAACGCTTCGCGAAAAAAGGACTGGGTTTCGCTTTCTTCGCCAAACCGCTGGGACTCAGTGCGTGGATGAGCCGGCTTGAACACGCTGGCTACGACTTTGCAGAACGGCAGCTGACTGAACTTCGGAGAGACGGATGATGCGCGTTGTGGGGCGAATACTCGCACAGTCGAGCGCGCGCCGACGGGCAAGCGCGCTAATCGCCATGCTGTGGCTGTGCTCGGCAATCGGCTGCGAAACCGTGCCGAGCAAGATTCCGGAACTGCCAGTCGCCGAATCGTTGCGCCACCCCGCAACCGGCAGTGTGATCGGAACCCACGGTCTGTACGGAGGCTTCGCCTGGCGCGGCATTCCGTACGCCGCCCCTCCCATAGGTGAAAATCGTTTCCGGGCGCCGGACTCGGTCGAACCCTGGAACGGAACGCGCAGAACACTCCGGTTCGGCGCCTCGTGTCCGCAATACGCGACCTCGTGGGGCGGTGATACGTCTGCGCCAGACGGAGAACGCGTGGGAAGTGAAGATTGCCTCTTTCTGAATGTGTACGCGCCGGAGTTCGTCTCGAGTTCTTCCGCACAGCAACCCGGCAAGCTCCCCGTGATGTTCTGGATTCACGGGGGAGGGAATCTTTACGGCACGTCGTCGTTCTATAACGGAAGCCGACTCGCAAGCGAGCAACAAGTTGTCGTCGTGACGGTAAACTACCGGCTCGGTTTTCTCGGATGGTTCAGGCATCGAGCGTTGCGGAGCGATGCGGGCCCGATCGATGCTTCGGGAAATTTCGGCACCCTGGACCTGATTCGCGCGCTCGAATGGGTGCAGGAAAACATTGAAGCCTTTGGCGGCGATCCGAACAACGTGACGATCTTTGGGGAATCGGCTGGCGGCTGGAACGTCGTCAGTTTGCTCGCGTCTCCATTGGCCAAGGGGAAGTTTCATCGCGCCATCGGTCAGAGCAGCCTCAGCTGGAGTACCTCGCCGGCCCGAGCCGAAAACTATTCCGACGACAGCGAGCCCGGAGATGAGTCGAGTTCCGGCGAAGTCCTGATTCGGCTGATGCTCACAGACGGGAGGGTTGCCAACCGCGAGGAAGCCAAGCAGGCCATCGCGACAATGGATGACTTTTCCCTCAGCCGTTACCTGCGAGAGAAGTCCGTTGCCGAACTCTTCGCCGCGTATGACTTGCCCAATACCGACGATCAAGCCGACGATCAAGCTGACGAACCAGACGACGAAGCAGACGCAACCACGAGAGCCGCTGAATACTCCTGCCCTCGGATGTTTGAAGACGGCGTCGTGTTGCCCTCAACTCCCCTCGGCCACGCATTCCGAGCCGGCTCTCGCTTCAATCGGGTTCCGGTCATGCTCGGAACCAACAAGGACGAGGAAAAACTCTTTCTCTTGTTCAAGCCGGAATACTCTTCACAGCTTTTCGGGCTCATCCCCCGCTTGCACGACCGAAGTCGCTACCTCCGCGACACGGAAGTCATCACACGAATCTGGAGAATGATGGCCGTAGACGAATTGGCCAAGGACCTGGCGCGCGCAATGCCAGGAGAGGTCTTTTCGTACCGGTTCGACTGGGACGAAGAGCCGAGCATCTTCGGAGCTGACATCGGAGAAATGCTCGGCGCCGCACACGGCTTTGAAATCCCCTTTGTGTTCGGCCACTGGAACCTCGGGCCCGATACCCATCTGCTGTTCACCAAATGGAATCTCTCGGGCAGGGAAACTTTGGGAGCCGCCATGCGATCCTATTGGACCGAGTTCGCGACGCTCGGCCACCCGGGCAAGGGACGCAACGCAGAGCTTCCCCACTGGGCCGCCTGGACCGACGGCGCGGCTCGCTTCGCGATCCTCGACACCGAGCGCGGCGGCGGGCTGCGCATGACCGAGGGGAGCGAGACAGCGCTCGATATTGCGTCGAGTATCATTGCGGATTCGAGCTACCGGACCCTGCGACGTCGCTGCATGGCGCTCGCTGCGATTCACGATTGGGCACCGCTGTCGTTCAGCGTGGAGGAATACGCAACGATCGGCCGGGGTTTGTGCCACGCACATCCGATCCAGGAGCTACTCGATTCATTCTAGCTCCGGGCCCTACTCCAAGCTCCTACTCCGTACACACAACCGAGTCAGGAGGGGTGCGGGTACAGCGCATGCTCTCCGTTACTCCGCTCGACATATAGGTGCAGGCCGTGCTCGTTGCCTGCATTTGAACCTGTGCTCGATCTGCGCCGGCCACGGTCTCGCAAGCCGTCTGGCCCCGATACGTGATACAGACGCGACACTCGAGCCCCGTCTGATCGATGGTGGTGTAGACCAGCGCCGCGATGAACGCAGCTCCGAGTAGCAAGCCGACAAGGGTTCGATTCATATCGATGCGTACACTAGCGTTTTGTCCGGCATGGGTGTCAATCCCAGCTTGGCAATTGTGGCCGGTGTGTCATGCTTTGCGCGTCCCCCGACGTTGGATCCGCACACACGCCCTTCGTATCGCGTGAATGCGCTTTCGGCGCATTCGCGCACAGAGACCCGGGAGACCTCATGCAACCGCATTCACGATTTCCGCGATTCCCAAGATATCCGAGACGAATATGCAGTGTCGTCGCACACTTCACGTTCTGCACGATTTGCACCTCAATCGTTTTGTCTGTGGCCAGCCTTGCCAGCGCTCAGTTCACCACCTTGGATCCGCAGCAAGTGAGCAGCCACGCGGGGGTGAACATCAGCGCTGTGGTGGCGGATCGGGCAAACAGCGACCTCAAATCGGTAGGCCGCGCTGACCTCTACGCCGAGGTTGGCTTCGTAAATTATTCGATCTACGGCGCGCTGCCCGCTTTTGCGACCCTGTCCGGCAGCCCGAGCAACGCGACGATCGGCAATCTCGAAGTCGGCGGCGCGCACCGCTGGACGTCCGGCGGGAGGATCTCAGTCGTGTCCCACGTGGGCCTGGTGTTCCCGACGGCAAGCAGCAGTGACAAGAAGGTAGCTATCGCGGAGGCAGGAAGTTCGGGCAAAATTGGTGATCTCTTCGTGAGCAGTCTGCCCAGTCTCTGGGGCATTCGCGTCGCAGCTTCGCCCCGCGCAGATTTTGGAGCCTTCTTCATGCAGGGCGATCTCGGCTTCGACTTCCTTTTTCCCAACCATCAGTCTGACGAAGTCGGAATGCGAACCAGCGTTGGGGCTGGCTTCACGGCGGTGCTTGCAACCACTACGATCGAAGTTGCAAATGCGGGGCTCCTCTCGCAAAAGCACTCTTTCGATCAAACCGCGAGCATCGGCGTCGTGCTGAACGCACTGTTCATCCGTCCTCGCATCACCTATACGACCAGCCTGGGCAATCAATTTGGCGAGGAGTACACCCTGACGGCGGGTGCCTCGATCGGCTTCTGAGCGAACGACCGTATGGCTTCTGGGCGAAAGTCCGTATTAGGGACGCACGATCAGCAGTTCGCCAGAAGCCCGCACGGGACGGACCATTGAACGTGCGATGACGGTCGCGTTGCCGAGCTCTCCACAGCGTTCGGCCAATTCCGTAAAGGGCGAGCGACTCGGATCCCCAACGATGATCTGCTTGACGCCGGCTTTGAGCGCGCGCTTGACCAGATTGAACAGCACCGGGGTCAGGGCATCCCAGAAACAGATGTCTGCCCCCAACAACACGTCCACCCCCTTGAGCCGCTCAACGGTCAGCCGCTCGAAGCGCGCCTGTTCGGTGGCAACCCGTACCCCGTTGATCTCCGCATGCAGGTCGAGGTACGGAAACACGTTGCGATCGGCGTCCGTTCCCGTAACCCGAGCATCGAACTGCTTGGCGCAGTAGATGCCCAGGAGCCCCCAGCCACAGCCGATTTCCATCACCCTCGACCGGCGTGGGAGCGGATTCCGCTTCAGGTGGTTCATGATCAGAAAACTCGAGTTCCAGAACTTGTGCCCGTGGATCTCCGGCATATGTCCATCGCGCTTCAAGCGACGAACGCTCGCGTGGTTCGAGTTCAGAATTTTCAGGCCAAATGCGGTTCGCGAGTCTCGGTTCTGTTTCATGGCGCGCAAACTTACATGAGGCCCGTGCGGATTGCTGCCGAATTGAGGCCTGAAATGAAGGAGGGAGCCGCATCCGGCGCTCCCCTCTGCGGAAGACGTTTGCATCTAACGCAGAGGGGGTGCGGGGATCGCGGTGTTATCCATCTAGATGGAGTCTAGATGTTGGAGACTTAGAAGAGATACTTGAACCCGAGAGTCAGGTTGTTGGTGACGCCTGAATCGGAATCAATAAGCACGGTGTCCTCGAGTTGAATCGCCGCGTTTGGTGCAAAGTAGAATTCTGCGCCAAACTTTGGACCAACCACAAAAAGTGTGTCGGTCTCGCTACCAGAGCTGGTTTCAATATCGGTAAAGGTGATACCAGCCACGCCCCCTGCGAAAAACAGAAAATTCTCCTCGGGGCCCATTAAGTTTGAGTTGATTCGAAATTGACCAGTCGGAGTGATGGCAGCGAAGTCTACGTCTTTCGAGAGCAGCGCAATTACGGAAAACCCTCCGCCGAATTCCCATCGCGCATTCGAGGTGGTCTTGGTTACTGTAACCCCGAGGAGCAACGTGTCTGAATTTCCTCCTCCGTCTGGAGCACTGGAAATCACACTGAAGATTCCTGTGATTGCGGTCCGGCCTCCAATTTCAATCGCACCCTGGGCACTCGCCTGGGACGCAAAGGCAATCGTCATCGCGATCACCACGAACGTGCTCATGCAAACTCTAGTCATTGCTCGTGTCTCTCCATTTTGGTCCAGTCGACACCCGACCTCCCCATGAGGACGGTTGCATTGCCTGGATTCCAGACGGGGGGGGCTGGATCTAGCGGTTGGGCATTTTGAAGGCGATTTCACCCTCTCCTTCCAATCTGCCCGATTGGGGGGTCTGTTGTGCATTGGAGTCTTCGGTCACTCGCGGTGTCACATAAGTGCCAATTTCATTGGCGGTGACATAGCCATCATTGTTTAGATCGGCTTCACCTGAAAGTGCTTCGATCAAGCGCGTCGTGAAGAGACCGCGTCCCTCTCGTTCCAGTACTTCTTCACCTTCGCCGCCCGCGGTCACCATCTGGACCGAGCGCAGGCTCGTTACCTTGTCGATGTAATTGAGAGAGCTTTTCTTCACTACGCCAATACCCCGGGTAAAACCGAGTCCCGAATAACAGGAGTCCATCGCGTAGTAGACATGCTTCGCCGGCAGTCTATTCGTAAGTTCCCGCAGCTGACGCATTGGAATGCCGGTAGAAAAGACCCGCTGGGGGTCGCCATCGACGGGAATGATGTAGCCGCGTTTTTCGCCGGCCGGCCCGGGCAACGTCTCGGTCTGGCCGTGACCGGCGAAAAAGATCATCACCAGGTCGTTCTCCGAAGCGTGGGATTGGAGTTCGGAGCCCAGAAGGTGCAGGATCCCGTTGCGGGTGGCCTGTTTGTCGTAGAGTTCCAACACGGGATCGAAACCCAGCTTCTTGAGCTGAACTGCCACCCTGCGCGCGTCGGGGTTTGCGCCG
>JADFNE010000049.1 GCA_022563535.1 Myxococcales bacterium | reverse complement strand
GCACGTTGGCGTCGACCTACTACGGTCTGGACGTGCTCTTTGGTACATCCGAACTCGCCTTCAATAATGGCGTTGTCGCATATTTTGGTTACTCGGTACTTTATTTGGTGCTGTATGCGATCGCGGCATTTGTTCTGAGCAAGCGTCTGCGAACCGCCAATTTCACTTCTTTACCCGAGATCCTCGAGCGGAACTATGGGACCGGTGCTGCCACCTTTGGTGCTCTGGCGTCGATCTTCTATTCGATTCCCGCGCTCGCGCTCTTCGCCCTCGGGCGCATCTCCGAGGTGATCTTTGGGGTCGACGCGATGATTGGCGCAGCAGCGATCGGGTCCATCGCGTTGGTCTATACCTTGTGGGGTGGCCTTTGGGCCGTGGCCATTACGGATACGATTCAGTTCGTGTTGATGTGCGTCACGCTCGCAATCGGGATCCCCCTGTTGCTGCATGAAGTCGGTGGCTTCGAGGCGGCTGCACAAATCATACCGCCCGATCACTTCGACCTGCTGGGCAACCTGCCCATTTGGTTGTTGCTGGCCTATGTGGCTACGGGGCTCAGTGTCTTCGTCGAACCTGGCTTTTATCAACGCATCTTTGCTGCCAAAGATTACCGCCAGGCGCGCAACGCACTCCTGATCGCCGTTGTCATCTGGGGAACATACGATTGGCTGGTAGTGGCCGGAGGCATGTTGGCCCACTCCGCGATGCTTCAGGGCATTCTCCCCGCCAATCTTCATCCCAACGATGCGCTGCTCACCGCAGTCACCTATGCGCTTCCTGTGGGCTTCGTCGGGATTTTTCTGGCGGGCGTTCTCGCCACATCGATGTCGACCGTCGACTCCTACACGTTGGTGGCGGGAGCCAATATGGCCTACGACCTCTACCGGCCCCTGGTCAAACCCGACATCACCGATCAGCAACTCGTGAAGTTCACCAAGCGGGGAGTTGTCGTCGCCTGGGTGCTCGGGTTTTTTCTCGCCTTCATGTTCGATCGATTGATGGCGCTCTGGGTCTTTACCGCGACAATTCTGACGTCGACCGTATTTGTTCCAATCTTCATTGGCCTCTATTGGAAGGGGCGGAAGACTCCACTCGCGGGCACCCTGAGTTGTGGTCTGGGGCTCCTCAGTGTGATTGTCTACTACATTACGATCATGAGCCTCGGTGAGCCGAACGAGTTGTACGGGACCTTTATCTGGACTTTCGAACTTGGCAGCACCTCGATCAGTCTCTGGCAGGAGTACGCACTTTTCTTCAGCCTGCCGATGAGTGTCGTTGGGTTCCTGGTCGGGAACTTGTTTGGACGGGAGGCGGTGAAATGAACCCCTGGGATCTCCTTACTTGGGTCGCCGCTGTGCTGCTCGCGGCGAGCGCCTTGACGATTTTCGTATTTTTTGCGAAAGATGCGCGCGAGATCTTCCGGGGAGAGTCGACGGATCGCGACAAAGAAAACTAGAAGTCGTGCCGAAGACCGGGATGGCACACACTGAGAATCGACACTACCGTGAAGTGCGCCGGGTCGCAGTTTTCAAGAAACCCATCGGCAGATGCAACGTCTTGCATACCCTTCGGCGGACACCGAGGTGACTGGAGCGCAACGGTTGCACACCGCTCGACCGCAGAGACGTCTGAAGAATCTTGGTGGTCAAGTAAGAACCAATGAGACCGCCAGCGCGTCTCGGTTGGTGTTGGTGGCGGTTACAAACTCTACTGCCAAGTTCCGGGAGCAGGTAGTCCCGAGAGCAAGCTTCGGCCGAGTCATTCAGGGGCGAATCGGAACCGCATTTCACCGATCTCCAGATCGCGAAAGCGTGGCTCGATCAATCGAACGCGCACGGCCCTGAGGTCGTTCGCTCTTCTCGCATGGGATTGCGAGTGACGGTCGCAACCGCACCACCTCGAAGCCGTCTCGTTCGAGGCTTGCGAGTTCGCGATCGACTTCACTGCGGACCATATTGCTGCACACGAGGACGGTGTCCGCCGAAAGCTCACGGATTGCCGCGGGTGCGACGGTTTCGAGATTCCAGATCACCTCTCCCTGCAGCATCTCGACTGGCTCGGCGATAGCCACGAGATCGGCTTCGTCGATATTTGTCCATTGGAAGAGCCGGGATGTCACTTCACCCGCACCAAAGAGGACGACCCGTCGATCGCGTCGGTTCCATGAACTCACCAGATCACGGACCCGTGCTGCAAGCCACTCGGGTTCGAGGGAGAATGCTTTGGGCGGGGGAGGGCTGGCCGCCTTCTCTTTCTCCCGCCTCTCGCCCGCAGCTTCGTCAGTCGGGACAGGTTCGCCGTATAGACGCACGAGTTCGATCCCATGATCGCATAGCGGACTCAGCTCCCGGTAAATTTCGTCTTGCATGGCGGCCGAGGAGATCAGAACCACATCGGGATGAAGGCTTGCGATCTTCGACGGGGCGATGACTTCGAAGCCCCACTGGCACTGTCCGTGGAGTCGCTTGGAGCGGTCTGCCACGCCGACGATCTGTGCATCTCGCAATCGCGTCAGTTTGAAGAGCGCCACCGTGTGCTCGCCAGCCCCATAGATCAGCACTCTTTTGCCGGAGTCCTTCCACTCGCTCACGAGTTGGTCAATCCGGGGTCGCAGAAATTCGGGCGTGTATTGAACGACGTATTTCTGCCATGTCTCGGGGCGAGAAAATTGAGGCCGATTTCGCGTCCGGCCCTGGGCCTGCACTCGTTCTCGCTTTCTTCGCATGTACTCGGCAAGTGGTTCGTGAAGCAACATTTGGTGCACGGGATCCCAGCACTCCGGTCGCTTCAGGAGGGCCTCGGCGGCATCGATGCCAAAGTGCATAAACGCGGCGCTTCGGGCGAAGTGCGGGAGCAGGTCGCGATTCTTCGGCCGCCCGAGAAGCTTGATGATGCGTCGAATCTTCTCCTGCAATCCATCCCGACATGCCTGCCGCTTCAGCGCATAGGACGTAAAGTCCACGCGTTTGGCGTGGCAGGCGCCGGGGACATAGTGGAGCCCATGTCGGAATGCCACGGCCAACCCGAGAAACCAATCCGACATTTCCTCCAACTCGGGAATGAAACCACCGCAGGAGAGCAATGCCTGGCGCTGAAAGATGGCCCCGCGCGCTTCGAGGATGTCGCCGTAGAGTAGATGCGAAAGTTCGTCGGGCGAGTAGTAGGCCTCGACCGGTGGTAGAGAGGGCGTTCGTTCCAGGATTTCGAGGCCTTGTGTCACGGTCAGAAAATCACCGTAGGCAAGGCCCGCATCGGGATGTTTTTCGAGTGCCGTCATGGCCGCTTCGAAGAAACCCGGCAGTACGATGTCATCGGCGGAGAGTCCGTAGACATAGTTTCCGCGTGCCGCCCGAAACCCCTGGTTGGTGGCGCGGGGTGTGCCCTGGTTCTTGGCGCTGCGAATCAACCGCACGGTGGGGTTCTTGGCAGCAAACTCGGCCACCACTTCGGCACTACCGTCCGTGGAAGCGTCGTCTACGACGAGGACTTCGTCCGGAGGACGGGTCTGTTGCAGCACGGAGTCGATCGCATGGAGGACCACATCCCGGTGATTGTATAGCGGGATGATGACGGATAGAGCGGCGCGCTTCACAGACTGGGTTCCCTTGACGTGTCCATTCCAATAGGACCGTATACGAACGCGAGCGGATGGGGGCTTCGCCGAGCGCACGCTTCTAGCAGGTCATCGGAAGATTCCATTCACACTTGAGCAAGGAAGCCCGCAACTACGCGTCCTCTTTGCAGGTCCGGTGATTCGAGGGAAGCGGCGCGTGTGTGCATGGTCCTGTGGATCGCATTGGATATCGAGAACGTAAATAGTCCGTCTCGACGGGAAAGTTCGCGCGCAGTTGCTCAAGTTTGCAACCAACCTGCCGACCGGTGAGGTATCTCGAGAGGCAATTCTTTCTGGCGAAGAGAGACCGATTCGATGACACAACTCAAAGACACCTGGACTTGCCACCTTTGCACCGAAGGAGAAGTCGTTCTCGTACCGGGTTATGCCAAGCTGCGAAGAGTCACCTCCGATTGTCGTCCCTGGCACCGGGGCGGGGCTTTGGGTGTGTGTCGGTCTTGTGCTTCGGTCGTGAAGGACGTGAGCCCCAGCTGGCAGCGCGAAGCCGACGAGATTTATGCTGGCTACGACATCTTCCATCAATCCGCTGGAAGCGAACAACTGGTTTACAGCGGAGCGCAGGGAGCTGCACGATTTCGCTCGGATCCTCTGGTAGACAAGCTTCGATCGGTGCTTCCCCTTTCCGAAAGCGGAAGGCTTCTCGACGTAGGCTGCGGGAAGGGCGCGTTCCTTCGCGCCTGGTCACGAGCCTTCCCCGGCTGGGATCTCGAGGGAAGCGAAATTGATGATTCGACGGTCGATGTCGTGGAATCGATCCCCCAGGTTCGGGCGATGCACACGAGCGGTCTCGACCGCATCGAGAACCACTTCGAGCTGATTTCAATGGTTCATGTGCTCGAACATGTTCCGCATCCGCAAGAGTTTCTGAGACAGGCGCGGGAACGCTTGAGCGATCCGGGGTGGCTCTTTATCGAGGCGCCCCACTATGCAGAGCAGGCCTTCGACTTGATGGTGGCCGACCATTGCAGCCACTTCTCGCCCGCCACCCTCGATCGATTGCTTCTCTCTTCTGAGATGGAACCGGCTACGAGAAGCCAGGAGTGGAGCGGCAAGGAAGTTAGTGGCGTCTACCGGAGGGCGCCCGCGCGCTCGCTGACATCTCCGCTTCGCCCTTCGTTTCTAGAGACCTATCGCGCCGTCGAGCGGTGTGTTTCCTGGCTCGACGCGACAGCCTCGCGGGCCCAGGAAATTCGCAGCAAGGGGCCCTTTGGAATCTTTGGAACTTCGATTGCTGCGACATGGCTCGCCAGCTCGATCAAACGTCCAGTGGTGTTCTTCGTCGATGAAGACCCGAAACGGCAGGGGCGCGAACACATGGGCGCTCCGATTTTCGCTCCCTCCGAGGTGCCCGCCACAGCGACCGTCTTCATGTGCCTTCCCTATCCGCAGGCGCATCACGTAGACAATCGGTTGTTGCAAACAGGAAGACGCTGGCAGACATTGCTGCCCTCGCCGCCCGCGTAGCGGGCAAGGGGCCCCTTGTGGTGACGGAGACCGAAGCGGCGCTCGGTCCCGAGAGCCCGCATGCTGCGAACACCCGGCCTGGAGAGAAAATCGTAGTGACGGATCGGGGGCTAACGCGCCTCTCGCTGTACGAGCTTCGCGCGAATCCAGGCTTGCATCTTTTCCGGAGTCGCGGCGGGCTTGGCGACGCAGCGTGAGCACTCGGGGCCCAAGTTCTTGCCCGTGAGGAGCTGTCGTCGCAACTGAAGATAGCTTTCATCATTCAGAATTTCGGCAAAGCCATGATTCGGTGCCAGGTTCCCCATCGAGTCACCACGCTGGCAGCACGAATAGACCTCACCCTTGGGATCCGTGTAGATCTGCGACCACGGGGAGTCGCAAAGCCGGGTCAGTCCTTCGGGCAGATCGTCGCCAGTGTCGCCGACAGTTTCGAACGTGCCCTGGATACCCTGGCGTTTGATCTTGACATCCCCACCTTTGCGGTTTGCGCCGTAGAGATAGATCTCCCGAGCATCCAAATAGCGAGCGATCTCGGCGCCTTTCAATTTCGATTCGATCTGATCGTAGGATTCGGAGCAAACAAGGATCAGGTCGCGACTCTGGCGTTGCTCGAGATAGTCATCAAAGCAAAGGACGGGACTCTCATCGATTTCACCAGACCACGAGCTGTCGAGAAATCCCTGGAAGTCTAGGTCCGCGCGTCTCTTGACCTGGCCGGCGATGTACCGCCCCGGCGCCCCGCTGCCGTAGATGAAGATTCGATCTATGGGAACCAGGTCTTCGAGCTTGGCGAGATAGTGCCCGTTATCGAGGATGCGGGTCTTTCCGATCAGCTTGACGACCCGGCGCATGATCCGCCGGTGGTCTTTTACGCGCATGCAGATGTCCAGTTCCTTGGCCAACGCGAGTGCTCGCTCGATCTCTTCGGCAGCGCGCAGAAATTCATCGTCGGGCATGTCGCATACATGATTCGCCGTGACTGCGGCGCCGTCGAAGTAGCTCACCGAGTTGAAGTTGATATGACGGATGCTGCAACTCGCCGCAGTTGCGACGAGGTGGCAGAGCCCCATGACGACCGCGTCCGTTAGAACACCTGTCCAGACAATTCGCGGCATCGGGATCCGATGTTGGATCGCGTGGGCCTGGATCAATTGGGAGTTGTAGAGAATCGAGCGGACGTCGACCGATTTGCGGACGGCGCGAAGGATTTTCTGATCGACGATATCGATGCTGACCTGGATTTCTTCGAATTGCGCCAGGACTTCGATTTCCCGCGGCGTGAGGACTCGCGAGAAGTTCGAAACGATGGTCATCTTGACATCGAGATCGAGGAGGCTCTGACAGACTGCTTCCCAGCCTTTGACCAGAGTGGTCTCGCCGTAGTAACCGACACTGGCCTTCTTGATCTTGTTCTTCTTGATGTAGGCGACGATTTCGTCGAGTTGCTGCTGAGAGGTTTCGGCATGGAAACCCTCTTCATGCGTTCCTTGAGGACAGTAGACGCGCAGCGCAGGTTGCAGATATTGGTGAAGTTGAACTCGACGCTCTCCACAGCACTATTGAGGTGTACGAGTGATGCTAGTTCATCCTGTTTTTGCGCACTTGGGATGGTATGGCTGGCAGGTTGCGACATGGCTGTTTCCTATTCTCTAAGCTGAGGCCGTGAAGCCTAGGAGGCGTAATTGACAGTCCCGGCGAGACTCCCCGAATCATTCGGGTTGACGCTCGGGCGTTCGAGACGGGCGTAGTCATGGTTCACGCGATCGAGCACCGCATTCGATGCTTCTTCCGCAGCGTTCCACAGTGTTTCGCAGGCGGGATCAATCTCGTTTGCGTGCAGGCGGATCATGTTTCGGACGTACTGGCGGTGCAGGGAGTTGGTCGAACGTCTCATCCAGGCGGCCACGCGCTTCGTGCCGGAGTCCGTATTGGGTGTCGATCGATGGACGTTGCCTTCGATCGTCGCCGAAATCTCTACCCCTGCGATCTCATCGCTATCTCGTACGACGTAGATTTTGGAAGTCTCTTGAATGGCGTTCGCCACGTACTCGCCGTCGATGGTGCCGGGCATCGCGCCATCCCATAATGTGGGGCGAATCAAGACGGGGTGGAGGTGAAATGCTCGAACCAGCAATCCTTCTCGCCCCACGCGCCAGAGAAGTTGCGAAGGCCAGGAGGTGAGTCGCTCTTCGCGCCAAATGTGGTTGTTGGCACAGATGTGAAGATTCTCGAGTAGCAACCGCATTATTGTGCGATTGTCGAGCGTCACACCCGAGCTGATGTCCTCTGGAAATTTCGTCTCGAGAGCCGTCAGAAAAGACGACTTGGTGGCACGGGGAACAGCCATCATGACGGTGCGTGCGCCGTCATGTGCAAGCTCGTGCATGCGGAGGAAACTTCCATCACTCCAGATGGCATCGGGTGCAAGAATAATAAGTATTTCATCTCGGCGCTGGGCAATCGCGACGGCGTGCCGATGACGATCCGTCAGCAGTGCGTGCTGACTTCTGGAACCGAAAAAATCCTCGCTTTCGATCGTATGGAATTCAACCGCGACCGTGTCGGCGAGTTTCGGAAAGATTGCGGAGTCGCGAAGCATGACTTCGGACTCTCGCGTACAGTGAATGTGGTTCACGTCGGCTGCTCGCGATAGCGCCGGCAAGTTGCCGTCGGAGAGATTGGTGGGAAGCGTGACATCCGCCATCAGACGAGTGAATTCCGTCCCCCAAACTACGTTCACGACTCCGTATCGATTCTTGGACGTCACGCCATCCTCGTTTTTTCACTACCCGCATGCTCTCGAGGCTGAGTTCACTCCCGAGAAGGTCTCTCCATGCTGCAAGGACTGCGCAATTGAAGCGCAGGTTTGCGTGTCGATCGGAAAGGGCCGCGACCCGCTTTAGCAGTATTTGTCGAGTCTTCTGTGGTGATCTGAACTGGACTCGGTCGCGCTCGATATTCTCGAATCCAAAGAAGCCAGTTTACTCGCGTTTCAGTGGCTCGAAGATTCGTGAAATATCCCGATGAACTACCAACCCCTTGTTTCTTCAATGGGGTGCGGGATCGCTTCCCTTCGAGATGCCAGGGAAGCTCTCGAGGGTGATGGTGACCGCTTCCTTCGCATGGGGTGCGAATATTTCGCGAGGCGTATCCGTATACTCTCCTCGCCACACTTCCTGGTTCCGACGTAGCTCGGTCACGCGTATCGTAAGCCGACCGCGCTCGTAGAACTTGACCTCATGGTTTGTGGCCTGAATTTCATACGAAGGCGAAGTGTGAAGGCTGTTCAAGGTTTCGATCGCTTGGATCTGACTGATCACGTGCTTCTCTCTTCCCACCCTCAACCGTGCGCCGACGCCCAGGTCTGCGCCCTGCCTTTGGTAGTGGAAGCCGCGCTTGGCGAACTCCCGAACGATTTGCTCCCAAACGAGGCGGCTGAGTTCGCGCTCGCTCTCGCTGCGATCTCGGTCGTCGTCGCTGGGGATTGGGAACCAACTCCAGGTCGAGTACTGCGAGAAGTCCGCCGCGGGGTCGCGCTCAACCTGCAGGATTGCCTTCGTGGCGCAGCCGTAGGCTAGCGTCGCCAAGACCGTTACGATGAGAACTCGATTGGTTCGTCGTCGGTCCACCCGCACGGTACGAGAGTTGGAGATCTGCATCGGATCCCCTCCTGCCATCGAGGCCATCAGGGTCGCCGATTCCGGCATCTCTGACAACGCCAACCGGACAATCTGCTTCGGAGTTGGCTCGAGGCGAGCTTTCCATCAGCTTGCCATTGCCAAGGCAAGCCATTCCTACATCGTGCACCTGCTCGCGTGTTTCTTGCCATGAGAAGATTACACACCGGTCGCAATCTCCTGAGTCTCCAAGTTTTCGCGGCTCCAAGCCGGCTCGATTTAATGTGAGGCCTGCTTGATTTAGAGAAGCAAGCTGCCGATTAGCTGCGTGGAACTGAAGGGTGCTCTGGGAATGATCTCGTGGCGATCCTTGGATCTCCGAATGGAGCCTCCCGATGCAGCTGGATTTCGCGGCGGATGTTCGGGCCCGAATCGTAGCTAGCCTGGCCGCCTCGGCGCTGGCGCTAGCCGCCCAGGTCCCCTTCTTTCGCGTCGCCGATGCGCCCATTCCAGTTTCACTGATCGCTGCGAATGGCGCGGCCATTCTTCTTTACTGTGTTGTGACTGCGATCATCACCCGCAAGAGCCTGGCGGCCTGGGCCGCGGTCTTGTTGGTGAGCCCGGCTGCGTTCGCGCTGGTACCGCGTATTGGGTCTCGTGCGGGATCACTCACGCTGGTTGTCATCTTTGCGATCGTGATTGTGGGAAGCGCAATCATGGCTCGTCTCATGCGATCCGGCGCCGCGCCGTTGGTTGCGGCTCCCATCGGATCATTTCTGGGTGCTGCACTGTTGTGGTTCCAACTCGAACACTTTCGCGGCGTCTCGAACATCGATCTTGCAACTGTGGCGGTGCTCGGCCTGGTCGGTCTGAGCGGAGCGGCGATCGTTGTTGGGGCGGGGCGAGTTGCGGCCTTATCGCGTCTGCCCAGCACCGGGACTTCCCTCGTCGTTGTCGCGTTTGCGCTTTCGCCGGCTTTCCTGGCTGGGTTTGTCGAGATCGAGAAGATCGAGAGCCTGACCCCGGCCGGCGTTCGCGCGGGCACCAGCGCACCGCCGCCCGTCGTACTCATCGTGCTGGACACGGTGCGCGCAGACCACCTCGCCGCCTATGGGTATTCGCGGGACACCATGCCCGCACTCGAAAATTTCTTTCGCGAATACGGGTTGCCGCCGCTGCGCAGCGTCGCCAACGCACCTTGGTCCCTGCCCACCCACGCTTCGATCTTCACGGGTCTTTATCCGCCCCGGCATGGCGCGCACATGGGTTTTCTGGATGACCCCGATCAGACAATCAACTTCTTACCGCTTCCCGAACTGACCGCTGCGGGTGAAGAGATGCCCACGCTGGCCTCGACGCTCACCGATGCGGGCTACTGGACGGTGGCGATCGCTGGGAACTACGGATGCCTGTCGCCCAGCTACGGCCTCGCGCGCGGGTTTCACGAATACACGGCGGAGAAGGATTCGCTCCACAGCATGCGGGAGCGAACGCCTTGGCGGCTGGCGACGGACACACAATGGCATGCCGCCGCGCTGAGCCACATCCCGCCGTTCTCTGCCTTGAACTTTTTCGGGCCAGATGTTCCGTACCGCAGGGCGGACCAGATCACTGATTCGGCGATCCAGGTGATCGATGACGTGGAGGACAGCGCGCTCTTTCTATTTCTCAACTACCTCGACGCCCACTCCCCCTACTTTCCCCCACCGCCCTACACGAATTATTTCGCCGGCGTTCAAGACGATATGCCGGTTCCCATCGAGCAGCAGTACTACCAACACATTGCCTACGCGGAGAATCGCGTAGCCGCGCAACACGAAATCGATCACGTCACGGCCCTTTACGATGGTGAGCTTCGCTTCCTGGACGCCCAGCTAGAGCGCTTGTTCGCTCGCTTGAAGCGGCATCCGCGTTTTGAGGAGATGCTGATCATTGTCACCTCGGATCACGGCGAAGCACTCGGAGAACACGGGGACTATGGGCACGATGTCAGCCTCTATCGCGATCAACTCGAGGTGCCGCTGTTCATCAAGTTGGGATCCGGCGGGCCCGAAGGGCTGCCAGCCGGCGCAATGCAGAGTGTCGATCTATTCCCGTTGGTTCTCGCGCACGCGGGCGTCGAGGCGCCTGCGGGTATCGACGGCCTGGCTTGGGGAGAGCAGCGCAGCGAAATGCTTTCCTGGCTCTATGTTTACCGACATGGTGTCGAACACTTCGGCGAACGATTCAATCGTGAACTTCGCAGCGTGGAGACAGCGGGATTCAAACTGATCGAATCCACCAATGAATCCCCCAAACTCTTCGAGGTCCTCGGCGATCCTTCTGAACTCGAAGATCTAGCCGGCCGAAAAGCCGAACAAGTTGCAACAATGCGCGCAACCCTCGGTCCGCGCATTGGCTACGCGGAAGCCGGCGGCGGCCCGCGCGCGCAACCTTCCGAGGAAACACTCGATGCGCTTCGTGCCCTCGGGTATATCCAATAGGAATTGACACCGGAAAATGGGCGTCGTTCCGTCTTGGCTGCTGAAAATTCTTCATTAACAGGAACGGCTCTCTCGTTGTTGGTTTCACACAAGGCGCAATATCGTCTTTTTCACAAAATTGCGGCTTGCGCCGCGTCCCGATAGTCTCCGCAATTCACTGTGCATGTGTCGAAATCGTCCGTCTAAGCGAATCGGAGACGTAGGAATGGCCGACTCTCGAGCGCTTCCATTGCGCGACGCGATCGAAGCGGGATTTGGAACCTGGGCCCGGTGGGCCATGGCCCATGCCGCCATTGTCCTGGTGGGTTGCTCACTGGTGGTCACGGGGCTCCTGCTTCAGTTGCCCCGCCTCGAAATCGACATCTCGGATGAAGGATTCCTCCGGCCAGGGGATCCCGTGCGCGTTGCCTACAACGCGTTCAATCGCCAATTTGGAGACGGTCAGGCGGTCATCGTCGCGATTGAGCCGCCCGAAATATTCGATGTGGCATTTCTCGAGTGGCTCACGGATTTTCATCGAGATATGGAGGAAGTGGCCCAATTAGAGAAAGTCACGAGTCTCATCAACGCGCGGAACACCTTTGGTCGCGACGACGAATTGGTGGTCGAAGATCTCCTCGAAACGATCCCGACGACGCCGGCGGAGTTAGCTGCGCTGCGTGAGCGCGTATTGGCGAATCCGCTTTATCTCAACGCGCTCATATCAGTCGATGGGAGTGCGACGGTGCTCGTAGCCAAGTTCGATCGCTATTCCTCGCTAGCGGATGGGACCGCGGGCGACGACGTGCTCGCGGGTTTTGGGGAGGAGGGCGCCGAGGAGTTTCGCACGCAAGAAGAGACAATGAAGATTGCTGACGAGGTGAACCTTGTCATCGAGCGGCATCGCGTCGAAGGCTACGAGATGTTCGTGACCGGTGGTCCCATTTTCGATGCTTGGATCTTTTGTCAAATGCAGGACGATATCCTGGTCAGTATTGTTTCGTCGAGCTTCGTCATTGCCCTGTTGCTCTTTGTCTTGTTTCGCCGCATCTCGGGAGTCTTGATTCCGCTCGTCCTCGTTGCCCTGTCGCTCCTATGCTCGGGAGGCACAATGGCTCTGTTGGGGATTCCGGTCACGCTGCCGATCCAGGTTCTACCCTCATTTTTGCTCGCGGTGGGGGTATGTGGTGCGGTTCACATCCTTGTACTCGTGTATCGCGGGCTCGACCGCGGACAGTGCAGCGAGGATGCCGTCGCTTATGCAATGGCACACGCAGGCCTTCCTGTCTTCATGGCCGGACTCACCACCGCCGGCGGACTGCTTTCGTTTTCGACCGCGGAGCTGGCTCCCGTGGGACACTTCGGAATCGTGGGGCCAATCGGGGTGATGTTCACGATCTTCTTTACGCTGGTAGCCCTGCCTCCGTTGATCGGACTCCTGCGCCTGAAGGGCCGGGGGCGTTTGAGCGATCTCGAAGCGCGTGGTCTATCGGACCGAGTGCTGGCCGCTGCAGGGAGGTTGGCGATCCAGCGACCCAAGTTCGTAGTTGCCGTGGGTGTCGGGTTGGTGGCTCTGGCGCTGGCGGGGATCACGCAGCTGAGATTTTCTCATCATCCGGTCGACTGGATTCCAGATGAGAGTCCTCTCCACGAGGCATTGGATTATGTGAATGATCGCATGGGAGGATCGGGGGATCTCCAGATCCTGCTCAGGACGCCCGGGGTCGAGAACGGATTTCAAGATCCCGATGTGCTCGTGCGACTCGATCGGCTGAAGACGGTGCTTCTTGACTTGGAGGTAGACGGCCTCGAGACCAGCCATGTTACGTCCATTGCCGATATCGTGAAGGAGACCCACCAGGCATTGAATGAGAATCGGGCTGAGTTTTATGTCATTCCGGAAAATCCCGAACTCACCGCCCAGGAGTTGTTGCTGTTCGAAAACTCGGGATCCGAGGATCTCGCGGACTTCGTGGATTCGCAGTTCTCCATGGCGAGTTTTAGTATACGTATCCCCTGGGTCGATTCGGTCGATACCCTGGGTTTCATCGATGCCGTGGAGGCGCGGGCGTTCGAGATCGTAGGGGATAAGGTCGAGGTGGTCCTGACCGGGGGCACTGTCATCTTCTCGCGAATCATGACCGCTGTGATCTACAGCATGGCCCAGTCTTATTTACTCGCGCTCGCGATCATTACGCCGATGATGATTCTCATGATTGGAGATCTTCGCGGCGGACTTCTTAGCATGGTCCCCAATCTCTTCCCCATCATCCTCACCCTGGGCTTGATGGGCTGGTGCGATTTTCCCCTCGACTTTTCGAGCATGATGATTGGCGCCATAGTGCTCGGGATTGCGGTCGACGACACGATCCACTTCATGCACGTCTTCCAGCGCAACTACCGCATGACGGGCGATCCCAAGATCGCCGTGACCGACACCCTGGTGACAACAGGGCGAGCGATCCTGTTTACGTCGATCGTACTTTGCGTGGGTTTCTCCGGCTTCATGCTGGCCACCATGGAGAACCTCGTCGCCACGGGGGTACTGACCTGCTTTGCAATCGCCGCGGCTTTTGTGGCCGATATCCTGCTGGCCCCCGCGATTGCGGTGCTCGTGATGCCAAAACGCGAGAAGCCGCTCATTTCTGCGTGAGACCTGACTCGAGGTTTCGAGGGGCACACGTTCGCCCGGCTGCACCGAACGACTGGGCAGTGGGTGCGGTAAGCTGCGAGAGCCAGCATCTGACGTACATCCGTCGAGGAGGATCCGATGTCGACATTCACGCTTCTCGAAAGAGACAGCGCGCACGAGGTTTCCGCGACGATCTCCAATGGACGGGTGCGGATACCCGCCGCTGAGGTGCGGGGCGCACTCGGTTGGGAGCTGAAGCCAGAAGGCCTGTGTCGGGCGGATGTCTGCGTTCCCGTTTCGGATGCGTCCACGCTCTCCACTGCGGAGGGCATTGACCTCCAGATGCTCGCCGAAGCAATCGGCAGGCCGCTGGCCCTGGACGCTGGGGAAGCTGCCGCTGCGCTGGGTACTGCCCTCGCGGATCGCGTGGAGGAGCTCGCGGGTCTAGCTGCGCCGGATTTCTCGCTGCCCGACCTCGAGGGCACGCTTCACTCGCTCTCCGATCACCGGGGCAAGAAGGTTTTGCTGATCGCTTACGCGTCCTGGTGAGGCTGCCGCGAAGATCTGCCGGTCTGGCAGGCCTTATACGAAGAACTCGGTGACGAAGGGTTCGTTCCGATTACCGTCGCGCTTGATCGCTCTGCCGACGATCCGCGTTCGTATATTGAGGGCGCGAGGCCGACGCATCCGAGCCTGATCGATACCGCCCACGTGATCGCGGAGCTCTATCACATTGTCAACGTGCCGACGATGATCTGGATCGACGAGAGTGGAACCGTGGTGCGCCCAAATGACGCGCAATTCGGAACCGATACCTTCACACAGTTTCATGGGAAGAAGTCCGAGCCCTATCTGGAAATGATTCGTGCATGGGTGCGCGAAGGCGCGGGGGAGCTTTCTCCCGACGAGGTTCGGGCGAATCGCTTGCCGCCGACAACGGAGAGTCAGCTCGCCCGGGCCGAACGGCGGCTCGCTACTCATTTGAACGAGCAAGGGCGCGAGAAGGCGGCCGAGCAACACTTTGTCCGGGCAGGCGAGCTTGCGCCAAAGGACTGGACGATCCGACGCGGCTCGATGCCGATGCGCGGCATGAATCCCTTTGGTCCCGAGTTCTTTGATCTCTTTGCAGAAGGCGCTCCTGTGTATCCAATGGATGCGCTGACACCGACGAGCGCTGGGTCTGGTGATTCGAACGAGTCCAATGAGTCGGGCGACTGAAGAGTCGGCTCGGCGATCCATGGAGGGTAGGACAACGGCCGATCAATTCCGAATCTTTGGTAGCGAGATCTCCCCCTACTCGGTCAAGGTTCGTTCGTACTTCCGATACAAGGGCATTCCCCACGAATGGATCGAGCGCAGCAATGCGGTGATGGACGAATACAAGAAGTACGCAAAGCTTCCGCTGATCCCGGCGGTGGCTACACCCGAGGATGTAGGGCTGCAGGATTCGACCCTGATCATTGAGCGTTTGGAGTCGAGCTTTCCCGAACCGCCAATTGATCCGAAAAATCTTGCTCTCGCGTTTCTCTCGGCCCTGATCGAGGAATTTGCGGACGAGTGGGGCAATAAGTGGATGTTCCACTATCGCTGGGCTCGCCCGCTGGATCAGGATTCGGCCGCTGATCGAATTGCACGGAGCTTGATGCCCGATCTCGACGCTGGACAATACGAAGGGATCGCGGCCAAGATCAAGGCTCGCATGATCACTCGCGGCGGTTATGTGGGTTCGAACGAGCAGACTGCGCCGCAGATCGAGTCGACCTTCAAGGAATTCGTGTTGCAGTTGGACGCTCATCTTGCGGGTCGTTCGTTTCTCTTCGGCCAGTGCCCTTCGCTGGGCGATTTCGGTCTTTGGGGGCAGCTCTACAGCGCGTGGACGGACCCGACCTGCAACGAAATCATCGAAGCCGACGGAGCGAATATCGTGCCGTGGATCGAACGCATGCTCGATCCGAAAGCATCCGGCAATTTCGAAGACTGGGATGCGCTTGCGCCGACCTTGATGCCGATCTTGCGGGATCATGTCGGCGGACTCTTTCTGCCCTGGACGGACGCGAACGCCAAAGCGCTCGAGGGCGGAGAGAGCGAATACCATGTTGAACTGCGTTGTGGGACGTGGCGCCAAAGCCCGCAGAAATATCACGCGCGCTCGTTGGCAATGCTGCGCGCGCGATATGCTGCGGTCGACGATCGGACTGAATTGGACGGGATTCTGGCTGAGGCCGCCTGTCTAAAGTGGCTGGCGGTCTGACGTGCCCTGGATGAAGTCGTTGACGACCTGCGCGAGGTCTTCCCCCTTATCCTCTTGCAAGAAGTGGCCGGCACCCACGATGGTCGTATGAGGTTGATCACGGGAGCCCGGTACGACGTCGAAAGAATCTTTGGCTTGAGCCGTGATGGGATCGCCATCACTGAACGCCTTGAGGAAGGGCTTGTCGAATCGCCGCAGTACCTCCCACGCGGCGCGATTCGCCGAGGCGGCGGGATCGTCGGGGCTCGTAGGAACCAACATCGGAAAGATGCGAGCGCCGGCCTTGTAGGAATCATCGGGAAAGGGAGCGTCATAGGCGGCGCAAATCTCGGGCGTGAGTTCGTTTTGCGTCGCAGCGTTCAAGATCTTTCCAGCGATGAAATCAGGAACTTCCTGGGAGTACTTCCGCCATGCCTCGAAGGCCGGGCCCGGGGGTTGATCGCCGGTGGGCAGGAGCGTATTGGCGACGACGACGCGACTGAAGCGATCCGGATGCTCGGCCACCAGGCGGAGTCCGATCAGGCCTCCCCAATCCTGTCCCACGAGTGTGATTCGCGATAGATCGAGTCGATCGAAGAGCAGCGTCCGCATCCACTCGACGTGACGCTCGTAGCTATAATCCGCCCGATCGACGGGCTTGTCCGACCGCCCGAAGCCCACCAGATCTGGAGCGATGACGCGATGCCCCGCACCGGCCACGATTGGAATCATCTTGCGATAGAGATAACTCCAAGAGGGTTCGCCGTGCATCATCAAGACCGGATCGGCGCTCGCATCCCCTTCATCGAGATAGTGAACCCGCAGATCTTTTAGCTCGGCATAGTTTGGTGCAAAGTCATAACCCGGCAAGTTTTCGAAACGCTCGTCCGGCGTTCGCTTTACCTTCATTGTTTTATCCTCCTCACGAGTACGGGAAAGGCTAGCGCGCAGCGACGAATCTCGATGTCACTTCGCTAAAATTCTCATCCGAACGATCTGATCGAAACGCTCGACGAGTTGCGCAATTCCACGCGACGGATCTCCTTCGGAAACCGCTTTGAGCGTCTCGTTCTGGAAAGTCCAGTTGATCTACTCACGAAGCTCCGATGGCCAACTCGGAGTCACCAGGACCACCGCATCCTGGTATTCCCTCGCCATGAACACCAGGAGACCATCGCTGATCTCCGAGCGATTGAGGCCGGTTTTTTGAAACAGGCGCGATGCGTATTGCGCAAGCTGCGCTTCACCCGCTGCTTCGGCCGGCAGCCCTTCGGGCGAGTTCAGTCGAGATAGGGTTCGAGGTAGCGGATGAGCATGTGCCGCGTCTCGCTGATGATCTCGTCCGAATGTTCCTGTTCGCTAAAAGCTGCCAGGGATGTCATCGAGTCGAGTGTCTCGTTGAAGCAGCGGCACATTGCGTAAAGCTGCTTGGGGGGAAGCTTTACGCCCCGCATGCGCATCGCATCCATCATGCCGCGTGCCCACTCGTCGTCCATTCGATCCTGCAGCGCCAGGATTTCGGGGACGGTGGTCATCCAGCCCATGTGGAGGCGGGCCCCCGGACGGTCACGGGTCCACGCCAACAGGTCGTCAATCCAAATGCTGACCAGTTCGCGCCAGTCGCGTTTGGGATCGCCGAACTCCGAATTCCGCATCACCCGCTCCTCAAAATCCTCATTGAGGTGAATGATGAGCGCAGTGAGGATGCCGAGCTTGTTGGGGAAGTAGCGGTAGATCGTTCGGATGCGGATATCCGCCCGTTCCGCCAATAGATTCGTTGTGAAACCGACCACACCCACTTCGTCTATCAGCTCTGCGGCCGCTTCGAGAATCAGATGCACCGTCTCTCTGGAGCGTTTCTGGACCGGTTGCGAACGAAGTTCGATCTGATCGATGTCTTTGAGCGGTTGTTGGGTCTTCGGTCTTGAATGCTCTGTCATACGCCCGCCTCTCCCTGCTTCGTGGAGCTGCCTTCGTCGAGGCGCGCGTCGCAACCAGGGAGAAGCTTCGACTGGTGAGCCCCGGCCCGATTTCTTCTGCGCGATGAATCAAATTCCTGTGACTCTTAATCACGTAGAGTAGCAAATCCGGAGTGGATAGTCGGATCGCGGCTCTACAACGATTGGCCCGCCTGGGATCAAGATGAACGGAAATAGGAAAAACTCAGACGGGAGGGTGAGCGCAAACGCTCAGATCGCTTCAAGCCTCGCAATCTCCATTGTGACAGTTGTCCCCTTGCCTTCATGGGAGTGGACGTAAAGCGACCCACCGTGCTGCTCCATGATGCCGTGGGCCACGCTCAACCCCAGGCCCGTGCCGCCCTCATCGCGTCTCGTCGTGTAGAAGGGATCGAAGGCGTGCTCTCGCGTCTCGTCCGTCATGCCCGCGCCCTGGTCTACTACGCTCAGCCTCATGAGCTCTCCGACGCAAGACAGATTTAATTCTACCCGAGACCCGCTATCGCTCGCTTCGATCGCGTTGCGCAGCAGGTTGACGATCACCTGCTCCAACTCGATCGCATTCCCCAACACGTTGGATGCCCCGAGCCGACTCTCGATCTGGCACTTGATCTCGACGTTCGACCGGGTTGCATAGTGGCCGGCGAGCTTTGCCGAACGCAGCACGATGTCGACCATGTCCACCGCACGCTTCTGGGATGTCTCATCCCGTGAGAATCGCAAAACGCTTCTGACGATCTCCGCGCAGCGTCGCAGCTGTTGGAGAATGCTCCTCAGAGCATCCTCAGAGTTGGTCTTGTTGCGCAGGAGCAGAGCGTCGTCCGCTTGCAGTTGCATGATTCCGAGGGGGTTGTTGAGTTCGTGGGCGAGGCCCGCGGCGAGGGTGCCGAGGGACGCCAGGCGGTCTGATCTGTGCAGCGCCTGGCGCGACTTCTCCAGCTCGTGAGTTCGCTCGGCGACCAACACTTCAAGTTGTCCTCGGTGAATTGCCAAGCGGCGTTGGGATTGCCCTAGTTCGATTTGAATTGTGCGTAGCTCGACGTTCTGGGCCGCGAGTTCGCGATTGATCTTCTCCAGTGCAGATTGGCTGCGCGACGCCTTGACCCGAAGCCGACTTTCGAGACGATGGCCCCACCAGTTGCGCATGGCGAGCGCACCGATGAAGACGAGCGAAGCAGTTATGGCATAGGGGGTCAGGCTTGCGACGAGTCGGTCGCGCTGTGCCAGGGCTACCACGAGGACTCCCGCGAAGGCGAGGGGCGGAAGCAGGCTTTCCCACTGCTTTGCCAATGCCTCGCTCTCGGCGGAGCGCGCAACCGCCGCATTCTCGTCTTTCATGTGGCGCTGCTCGAAGCCAGCCCAAATGATGAACGATGCACAGATCAGAATTAGGCCGCTCGAGAGAGAACTCACTCGATATCCATCCCCCACCAAGTCACTGATGAAGATGAAGTTGGCCAGCGCGTTGAAGCAGAGGCCGATGAAGATGAGCGACATGATCTGACGCCGGCGTCCCCGGCTATGGAGCGACAGGACGATCAACGCGAACAGGGATGCGGAGACGTAGAAGGTCCCGTGCAATACCGTGATGTCCGCGAGGTAGGTTGGTATCGTCCCGCCGAGAAAGTCCACGTTGGCGAAGATGTACATGAGCAGGGTTGCGGAAAAAATAATCCCAAGGTTGCCAATCTGGATGAATGCATCGTCTGTCGATGGAATTCGAATACGGTAATACCAGGTTCCGAGGATGAAGCTGATGGGAAACCCGGCATAACATGCGTCCAGGAGGACGAACGCGGGTATTGCAACGCTCAGAGACGAGTCCCAGACTCCCCACATCAAGTCTCCGGCAAGCAAACTCGAGCAACCGAAGCCGAAGAGGCGCCAGGCTCTACGCTGGCTTCCCACCAGCTTCGCAGACGTGCGGAAGCATTCGCAAGCGGCTACCAGCGAGAAGACGGGAAAGGTGGCGGAGACCCACCAGGGAGTTTGCTCGTGCGCACTGCCGAGCCAAAACAACCACTCCGAGAAGACGAGCGCGGCAAAGAGCGAAACCAGGAGCAGAAGACGGAGCCACACGACGGAGGTGGAGTCCAGTTCCTGCGCATCGCGCGCGACCAGATCTCCCGTCATGCCATTTCATACTCCGTAGTGCGGAGGTGCATCACGGAGGGGCCCCTCACCCCTCAACAGGAGCCATATTAGGCAAATCAGGAGAGCCCGCCTCCCCGCATAACGCGCAATATAGAGCTGGATTTGTTCGAGTCGAGGGACGGAAGGGTAGTTGTGGAACAACATGGATAGAACGTTGGCGGCAACACCCCCTATCCTGATAACAAGCTGGGACGTCGTTGACGAACTGCGACACCAACTGCGTCGCGACGAGCCTGAGCGGGTCTTCGCAAAAAACGGAAGGAAAAGTCCATGTCTGTAGACAACATCTCTCTGTCCAATGTCGATTTCCTGGTCGACAAGAGCGCCTGGCACAAGACTCGTTTTGTCGAGAACCCGATCCCTGCGGACATCGCGCCCGGCCAGGTGCTCTTCCGAGTCGACCGCTTCGCTTTCACGGCCAACAACATCAGCTACGCCGGGGCGGGCGACCTGCTCAAGTATTGGAACTTCTTTCCCACCGAACCGGGCTGGGGAAGACTGCCGACGATGGGCTTTGCTGATGTGATTGCCTCCAACTACGAGGGCGTATCGGTCGGCACGCGCTGCTTCGGTTTCTACCCGATGTCGAAATATCTGTTGATCGAACCGTCCTCGGCATCTCCGACATCGATCGTAGACGGCGTGGCCCACCGAGCAGACATCGCTCCTGCTTACAGCCAATATCGACCCACCGAAACCGATCCGACTTATTCCGCACAGTACGAAGACGAGTTGATGCTGACCCGCGGACTCTTCTTGACATCTTTTCTGGCTGACGATTTTCTCGCAGAGAGCAACCACTACGGTGCAACCTCCGTGTTGATTTCGAGCGCCTCGAGCAAGACCTCCATCGCACTGGCTTTTCGCGTGGCGGAGCAAGGTCAAGCCAAAGCAATTGGGCTGACATCCGCGCGGAATCTCGAGTTCGTGGAGAGCACTGGGTTCTACGACCGAGTGCTGACGTATGACGCGATCGGCTCGCTGCCGACTGACGAACCGAGCGTCTTTGTCGACATGGCGGGAAACATCAAAATTTCACGCGAGATTCACGAACACCTCGGATCGAGTCTCAAGTACAGCATGAGCATCGGAGCCACCCACTGGGACGCGGGCGGTGGAGACCGAGACTTCTCGGGCCCCAAGCGAGAGTTCTTCTTCGCACCCTCTCAGATTCAAAAGCGCGTGGCCGAATGGGGGCCCCAGGAGTTCCAGGACCGACTCGGGGCTTCGCTTCAGGCGTTCGTCGAGTCAACCCACAAGTGGCTGCGGGTCGAGCGCGCCTACGGTCGAGATGGGGTGGAGAGGGTCTACCAGGCCACCCTCCAGGGCAGCGCGCGCCCGGATCAGGGCAACGTCCTGTCGCTTTGGGACGATGAACAGGCGGCCTCTGGCAGCTGACGCGTCGAGCGAGACAGCCGCGAAGAATTCTCTATTTTCGGCTCTGCTTCACATTGACGACGAGCTTCATCCTGGGATGAATGCCGCAACGAATCGTCGCAGTGCCTGGCGAGTTCATGACGATCGACGTATCGCCGCCTGGCTTCTGACGGATCGAACTAAAGATGAAGTCAGCGTCCAGCGAGTACGTGTGGTGTATCACGGAGTCTTCGTTCTTGAAGACAAGTCGGTCACCGACGACAAGCGTGACGATCCTGCGGGAGAAGGCCTTGTCCTTCTGGACCACGACCACGTCCTCCGCCTGGGCGGTGCCCACGACAATCATCAATATGCTTGCCCTCAGCAGCGTTTGTTTCTTCATGCTCTCATTTTTTCAGATTCGCGCAAAGGGAAGCTCCTAGGACCAGATCGACATGCGGTGTGAGCTAAACGATCAGGAAAAGAGTGAAGATTTCCGGGCGGTATTTTCTGGAGCGTGACGACCCGCCCGAATAGGTTGATCGTGATGCGTCGAGAGCGAAGCACCGGCAGCCATGGGCCGAAGTCGAGTACGGCCCCGCCCATCCCGAAGAGCGCAGGTACGCGCGCGGGAGCCGCTGGAGGGTAAAGCCCCTTCTCGATCGATTTCCCGAGAGACCCGGATGAACAACCTACCTGGCGACCACTCCTAGAAGCCGCCTTTTCAACCGGATAGCAGCTTCGCGTGGTGGGCGATGTGGTCTTCCATGAATGTCGCGATGAAGTAGTAGCTGTGGTCGTAACCTTCCTGGTAACGCAGGGTCAGGCTGATGTTGGCGGCATCGCATGCCTCGCGAAATTGTTCAGGCTTGAGTTGGCTTTCGAGAAAATTGTCGGCGCTGCCCTGATCGATCAAGATCTCGGAGTTCCAACGATTGTGCGCGATCAATTCCGTCGCGTCGTATTCCTTCCAAGCCTCGCGGTCTGGGCCCAGGTATCCCCCAAATGCCTTTTCGCCCCATGGACACTGGCTCGGAGCAACGATGGGCGCGAATGCGGAAACCGACTGGTAGCGCTCCGGATTTCGCAACGCGATTACCAGGGCGCCGTGGCCCCCCATGGAGTGGCCGAAGATTCCCTGCCTCGTGGAGTCCGCGGGAAAGTTCGCTTCGATGAGCTTCGGGAGTTCATCCACTACGTAGCTGTACATCCGGTAGTTTTGAGACCACGGATCCTGTGTTGCGTCCACGTAGAAACCGGCTCCCGAGCCGAAGTCGTAGCTTTCGTGTTCACCGGAAAAATCGGTGCCTCGAGGACTCGTGTCGGGAGCAACCAAGATCATTCCCGCGCTTGCGGCGAAGCGCTGGGCACCGGCCTTGACCGTCACGTTCTCCCAACTGCAGGTGAGGCCCGATAAATAGGTGAGCACCGGAACCGGTCCCTCCTGGGCCTGGGGTGGCACAAAGACCGCAAATTCCATGTCGCAGTCTGTTGCCTCGGACGCGTGCCGGTAAACCCCCTGCACGCCGCCGAACATTTTCGCTTCGCTGATCGTCTCCAAGTCTTCCTCCAAAGTCTTTTGTATTGTGGCGAGATGTTACGACATGAGAATCGAAATCACTTCTTTCTGCTGATCTGGGCCGCGACCTCCCTGGTGCACAGGCTTGACGGTTCCCGCCTGGGCGGGGATGCCGAAGGAGGGGATGCAGAGATCTTTGAACCCAATCCCTGGTTGCTGCGAAAATTCCTCGCCTTCCGCAGGTTGCCAAACGCAGAGGAGCCGATGCCGTGCAGGTGGTAGCTGTAGTGTTGGCAAATGCATTCCGTTGTCCAGATCAACTTGCCGACGTACACTCGGCTTGATTGTCCTTACTCCCCAAACCAGGATTTCTTTGGCTGTTGGGAGTGTTGATGCAAATGGAGCAAGCGACGCAGCGTCTGATGATTCGAAATGAAACGGAATTGTGTTCGTGAGTGAGCGTGGTCCGATCCTGATCAACGCGGTATCGCAGGTATTTGGCGGTGGCGTGGTGGTGGCGCAAAACCTGACCGCGAAGATGGCCGAGTTGCGGCCCGACGATCGGCTGATTCTCGTCAGCTCATTGGATGAAGTTGCCGAATTTTCGTATCCGGAAAATGTCGAGGTGTGTCATCTGCCTGCGCTGCTCTCGCGCCCGAATCGTTGGTATTACGAGCAGCGGCACCTGCCGGCGGTGATTGCTGAGCGAGGTGCCCGCGCGATACTCAATCTGGGCGGCTTCGCGTGTGCGCGAGCGAAGGTTCCGCAATTGGGAGTCTGGCAAAACCCGCATATCTATACGCCTACTCCGATCGCGCAACCGCTTGGGTTGCGTCTGTATGCGGCGATTCAGCGCGTCGTTGCGCGCCTGTCGCTCAGCAAGAATGTTCAAAATATATTCCTCACCGAGGCGTCGATCACGGATGCGCGCAGCTGGTGGCCGATGGATGAGATTGCCCATACGGTGATCAACAACGGCGTGGATCGAGGTCGCATCGTCAAGCGCAATGCGCGGCCATCGGCAGAGCGCGATAATACGGTGCTGTCGATCGGTCATCTCTATTACCACAAGAATTACGAAGCGATGATTGACGCGATTGCCTGCTATCGCGATCGCTATGGCGATGATCTCGAACTCGAGATCGTGGGCTCGCGCTGGGATGAGGCGTATTCAAAATCTCTCGATCAGCGCATCATCGACCGGAAAGTCGGCGATCTCGTGACCCTGTCCGGAACTGCGACCGCTGAGGAAGTGGCCAGCAAGCTAGACCGGGCCGGCGTCTACTTGATCACCTCGCGGCTCGAGACCTTCGGCTTGACGACGCTCGAGGCGATGGGCTCGGGTCTGCCGGTGGTCGTTGCCGACGCGAGTTGTCTGCCGGAAGTGGCGGGCGACGCGGCGCTCTACTGCGATCCGAACGACCCCAATGACATCGCCGAAAAATTGCATCGCGTGTTGTCGGATCCGTCCTTGCAAGCAGATCTGCGCGAGCGCGGCTTTGCGCGGGTCGAGGAATTTTCTTGGGACCGCGCGGCCGAGCGCTATTGGGAAGAGATTGACCGCGCGATTCGCGGTGGTTTGGATTGAGGCAATGTCGACGACAATTCAAACTGAGTTGGGCTATTTGATCCCGTCAACGGAGAAGCCAATCTATATCGCGTCTGAAGCTGGGGCGGATGCGCGGTTGGATATCTCGGCGAAGTTCGCATCCCATGCGGTCACGATCCATGACGCCCGGGAAATGAAACCTGCCCCCACACTGGATCGGGAAGGGTTTCGCCTGATCAGGCATGACACATCGGTCTCTGATTTTTATGACGATGCAGAAGTCAGTGAGGTGTATGAACGCGAGGCTGAAAACCTGGTGCTGCAGGCGACCGGGGCCTCTCATGTTGTCGTGTTCGATAACACGCGCCGTTCTGATGCCACGGATATACGTGGCGCCCGCAATGTTCGCGAGCCGTCTGCGGTAATTCACAACGACTACTCGGATGCCTCTGCTCTCCGGCGGGCTCGTGATATCTTGTCCGATCAGGAAGCTGATGCCCGCTTGCAGCACCGCTTTGCCATCGTCAACGTCTGGCGCTCCATCGCCGGGCCGGTGCTTACCACGCCGCTGGCCATCTGTGATGCAAGGACCATTCGCGATGCCGACCTTGTCGCCAGTGAACGTCGCGCAAAAGACAGAATCGGCGAGTTGCAACTCGTAATCCACAACCCCGACCACCGCTGGTATTGGTTTTCCGCCATGACACCTGGCGAAGTGGTGCTGATCAAAACCTTCGATTCCAGTCTGGACGGCCCGGCCCGGAGGGCAATCCACGCCGCATTTGTCAACCCAGATGCTCCCGCCGATGCCGCACCGCGTGAGAGCATTGAAACGCGGGTTCTAGTATTCTTCGACTAGACGTATCGGCCGGCGCGATTGCCGAAGGCGCGGCCTACCCGAAAACACGGTGTCGAATCTCGGCATCATAATGTTTAGTTTCTTGACTACTGCGGAGTTTGAAGTCATGTCCTCCACCACCCGATCCCAGACCGAAGCCAAAGCCGAAAGCGTATTGGAAGCGCAGGCCCCGGCATTTTCGATCGAGGAAGCCGAAGCACTCGCCCAGCAGGCCTTCGACATCCAGGCGTCCGCACAGCTACTGGTCAGCGAGCGGGATCAGAACTTTCGATTGCGCGCCAAGGATGGGAGCGAGTGGGTTCTCAAGATCGCGAATCCTGCTGAGAATCCGGCGCTGCTAGACATGCAGACTCAGGCGCTGCTGCACATCGCCCAGATGGACCCGAGCCTGGGGATTCCCCGGGTCAAGGCGACTCCCGGCGGCGCGCTGTTTCATGAAGTCGACGGTTCAGACGGGCGGCGTTTCATCACCCGGGTGCTCAGCTTTCTACCGGGTCAATTGCTCGATGAAGCCATGCTACACCCGGCGCTCGGGCGCGATGTCGGGGCCACGGCTGCGCGCCTGGCCCGGGCCCTGCGCGGCTTCTTTCATCCCGTGGCTCGCCACGAACTGCTCTGGGATCTCACCCAGGCGCCGGGGCTGCGCAAGCGAACTCACCTCATCGAAGAACCCGGACGCCGCCGCGTTGTCGAGGAGGTTCTCGATCACTTCGAAGCGGAGGTGCTTCCAAGACTAAAGACGCTGCGCGCGCAGGTTATCCACAACGATGTCAGCTGTATGAACACCCTCGTTGACGGAAACCGCGTAACAGGCGTCATCGACTTTGGTGATCTCATTCACGCACCGCTGGTCTGTGATCTCGCGGTGCCGATTTCAGAGTTGATCGGCAAACACCCAGATCCCATCGCTACCGCGGCAGAGATCACGGCGGGCTATCACGCCGTTACCGCGTTGGAGGACGAAGAACTTCGCCTGATTTTCGATCTCGTAGCCACCCGATGTGCGATGTCCGTCGCCGTTGCGAACTGGCGCGTATGCGATCACCCGGAAAACACCGATTACATCATGGCGGGGGTCCAGGAGACCGGGGAACTGCTCGAAAGAATGAGCGGGTGGGGGGCAGAGCGCATGTACACGGCACTTCGCCGCGCCTGCGCGACGCCGGTCTCCATCGCGGTTTCGGATTTTGCCGCGACCTCGTCAAGCGAAGACGATCTGCAATCGCTCATCGAGCGGCGCCGGCAACGTCTCGGGCCGGAATTGGAACTCTCCTACGACAACCCTGTTCACGTCGTGCGTGGCGAGGGGGTGTGGCTCATCGATTCAACGGGGCGCTCGCTTCTCGACGCGTACAACAACGTCCCCTCAGTCGGACATTGTCATCCCACCGTCGTGCAGGCCCTCGCCCGACAAGCCGCGACACTGAACACCAACACGCGTTACATCTATAAATCCGTCATTGAGTACGCGGATCGCCTCACCGCAACCATGCCCGGCGATCTTTCGGTCTGCATGTTCGTATGCTCGGGAAGCGAAGCCAACGATCTCGCCTGGCGTCTCGCCAAAGCGCACACGGGGAACTCCGGCGGCATCGTGATGGAGGACGCCTATCACGGCACCACCGACGCGATTTACGAATTCTCCCCCGCCGAATTCGGCGAAGGCAGACCGCTGGCCGCGCACATTGCCACGGTCCTCGCACCGGATGGTTACCGAGGAAAATTCCGCAGGGACGATCCACGATACGCTAACCACTACGCGGCATGTTTAGACAACGCCATCGCGTCCCTAGATAGCCGGGGCTTTGCGCCCGCCATGTTCCTTCTCGACCTGATCCTCGCCTCCAATGGCGTCATCGTTTCGCCTCCGGGCTACCTCTCCGCAGCCTTCGAAAAAGTCCGTGCGGCCGGAGGGCTGTGCGTGGCCGATGAAGTGCAGTCGGGTTTCGGACGAACCGGCGATCACTTCTGGGGATTCCAAGCCCACGACGTGGTTCCAGACATCGTCACTCTCGGGAAACCAATCGGGAATGGACTTTCGATGGCCGCGGTGGTGACAACACCCGCAATCGTGGCGTCGCTCATGAAAGAATGCGAATTCTTCAGTACAACGGGCGGCAACCCGGTGTCGTGTGCGGTGGGGCTCGCGGTTCTCGATGTGTTGGAAGAAGAAGGGTTGCAAGAGCGCGCGGCACGGGTCGGCGCAGTGCTTCGTGCGAAGATCGAAGAGCTCGCAGAGCAACATCCCCTGATCGGAGATGTGCGAGGGGCCGGCCTGTTCATCGGCGTGGAATTGGTGCGCGATCGTTCGACCCTCGAACCGGCGGCGAAAGAGGCCCGCGCCATCGTCAATCGAATGCGAGATTTAGGGGTGCTCGTGGGACGCGAGGGCCGCTACGGCAACGTGTTGAAAATCCGCCCCCCTTTGGTCTTCGACGAGAACCATGTCCAACAACTCATAGCCGCACTCGATCAAGCCCTTCGGGAGCTCTAGCGGCCCTGCGAAAACAGCAATTGGAATCATGGTAATAGGAGATCCCCATGGCGGGTGTCGAAGGACGAGTTGCACTGGTGACGGGTGCGGGCAGTGCAGACGGGATCGGGTTCGCAATCGCACGCTTGCTCAGGGCCAAGGGCGCAAAGGTCGCCATCACATCGACGACGGATCGGATCTTCGAGCGGCTCGAGGAACTGGGTGGCGGTCACGACCAAACCTTTGCAAAGACCGCAGATCTCACGGATTCTGCCTTGGTCGCGTCCTTGATCGAGGCAGTCGAGGATGCGCTCGGTCCGATCGATATCGTGGTCAACAACGCGGGCATGGTGCAGGTCGGCCGAGATGAACCGTGGTCGCCGTTGCTCGAAACCTCGGACGAAAGCTGGCGCTACCTGATCGACATCAACCTGACGAGTGTATTCCTCGTGACCAAGGCCCTGCTTCCTGGGATGATCGAGCGCAAATACGGTCGAATCGTGCAAATGTCATCGGTCACGGGTCCGGTGGTCGGCATTCCGGGAGGTGCCGCCTATGGCGCCGCAAAGGCCGGCCTGCTCGGCATGGCCCGGTCGCTTGCCATCGAAGCCGGTCCACATGTGACCGTCAACTGCATCGGGCCGGGATGGATCAAGACCGCGGTCAGCGAAGAGGACGACATCCTCGCCGGTCGCCACACACCGGCGGGCCGGGCGGGTACACCGGAAGAAGTAGGCCACGTCGCCGTGTTCCTCGCGAGCGAAGAGGCGAGTTACATCACCGGCCAACTCATCGTCGTAGACGGCGGCAACACCATTCAGGAATACAAGGTTGCGCTCTAGGAGCCTGCGCGGCAGAAGGCGCAGACTCCCAGGTTCCGTACCTCAATGGAGCAGGCTTCCGAACCCTTCTTCAGAAACGATCGGGTGAGAAGGGTGCGATATCGAGGGACGGTTTCTCCCCTGTGACGATCTGCGCGATCAGTTCGCCCGTCATCGGACCCTGGGAGATCCCCGACATCCCGTGTCCCGTTGCCAGGATCAAGCCCGCGGTGCCGCGAGGTCGACCGATGATGGGGAGGTCGTCGGGAGTCAGGGGTCGGAGGCCGCGCCAGATTTCGATCGTCGGAGTGGGGGCGAGCCCGGGCATATAGGTGCGGGTGGCACGGGCCACCGCGTCGAGGCGGCGGCGATTGATGCGCAGGTCGAGTCCCGCCAGCTCGAGGGTGCCGCCCATGCGAAGCATCGCGCCCATCGGCGTGACGAAGACCTTGGCCTCGGCGAGCATGACCGGGGTTTCGGGATAATCTTCGGGGCGCTCGACGCTGATGCTGTAACCCTTGGCGGCTTGGACGGGCACACGCAGTCCCAGGCTGCGCGAAAGCTCCGGAGTCCATGCGCCTGCCGCGAGCACGACCTCGCTCGCAGTGAAGTCGCCGCGCGTGGTGCGGACACGGACCGGTGCGCGCCGCGACCACTCGATGTCCAACACTTCCGTGTTTGGCCGAATCGAAACCCCGCGTCGTTCGAGTAGAGCGGCGAGGTTGCGCACAAAGTCGCCCGGTGTGATGTGTGCATCCGCTGGAAGCTCGATCCCCCCGGCCAGATTCGGGCTGAGGGATCGATTTCGTTGACACAGCTCGTCGGCGCTCAGCCACTTTGCGCTCCCACCTTCGGCCTCCAGCAGGCGGAGGTCTTGCTCGGCTTCTGTCATCGCTTTGCGGGTACGGCACGCGATGATCAGCCCCTCCCGTTTGAATCCAAATTCCAGGCCGTCGATCGCTGCGAGCTTTTCGTACAATTCGAGGCTGGCGAGACTCAACGCCCGGCGCAGTCCATAGCTCCTGCGCATGTCGGTTTCATTGCATGCGGCTCGGAACTTCCACATCCAGCGCAAGAGAGAGAGGCTCGGGCGTGGCCGGATGTAGAGCGGGCTCTCCGGATCGATCAGCCAGGGCAACGATTCCCGAATGACCCCAGGACCTGGAATCGGTGAACTCTCGCTTGGGAAGATCCAGCCTCCATTGCCATGAGATGCCCCCGCGCAGATCTCACCGCGTTCCACGAGGGTGGTGCTCACGCCACGCTCTTGGAGCGCATAGGCGGTGCAGACGCCAATCACGCCCCCGCCTACGACCAGGACATCGGGATTCTGGGTCAATCCGGCTCCTCGGGATTTGAACGAAAGTCTTGCACTGACATGGGTTCGCGCAGTATACCGGGAGGGCGTACGCATCGCGCATCAGGTTTGTAATCTGTACTCAAGGAGGGCAGTAGCATGCAGGATCCCCAGGAAATCGCCGGCTTCACCCGCATGGAAGACGGCACCCGAGAGGACTATCAAATTATCGAGCGCGCCCAGGAACCCTTCGTGGCCGGGTTGCCCGACCGAATTCTCGCACACCTGCGCCTTCTCGATGGCAGCTTTGGGGGATTGAAGGTTGATCGCATGGTGCACAGTCTGCAGACGGCCACGCGTGCCCAGCGCGACGGGCGCGACGAAGAGTACGTCGTCTGTGCACTGTTGCACGACATCGGGGACATGCTGGCGTGTCACAACCACGCCGATATCGCGGCGGCGATCCTCAAACCCTTCGTTTCCGAGCAAAATCTCTGGATGGTCCAGATGCACGGGATCTTTCAGGGATACTATTTCTGGCACCACCTGGACGAGGATCGCAACGCCCGAGAGAAGTACCGAGACCACCCGCACTACGATCACGCCGCCGAATTCTGCGCGCTCTATGATCAGTGCTCGTTCGATCCAGCTTACGACACGCAACCCGTCGAGCACTTCGAACCGCTGGTGCGGCGCGTTCTGGCACAATCCAGATGGGACGAGTACCAGGACTAAGGGGTGAAACACTCCGCCATGGAAGATCCAGGCCGTGGCCAGGAGGGGGCGAGCCCTTCGTGAACGCCGCCATGGAACGCAATGTACGGCTGCTGATGGTTTTCGAAACCAGCCGCTATTTGTTGTTCTGGTTGCCGGTGTTCTTTTTGTATTTCTCCTCGATCCTGCCACTCGAGGACGTGTTGCTCCTCGAGGCGGTTTACTACTTCGGCCTGGTCTTGCTCGAGGTGCCCTCGGGTTGGTTTTCAGACCGAGTCGGTCGACGCGTCACGCTGTTGATCGCGATGGCGGCACAGACCGTCGGCGGCGTCTTGTTCGTCACAACCTCGTCACTCTTACCCTTCCTCGTGGGCCAGTTATGCCTGGCGGCCTCAGAGGCGTTTGTGTCGGGAACCAACAACGCGATGCTCTATGACTCACTGAGTGTGGTGGGTCGTGAACGTGAGATTGGCGCGCAGAGCGAAACGATGGTCAGTCGCGGGTTCTTGGGGCTCGCGATCTCGTCGCTGATTGGCGGAGTGCTGGCGGGGTTTGACATGCGCATCGCCTACGCCCTGGCTGCTGCTGCCGGTATCGCCGCTTTTGGCCTGGCATGGCGAATGGTCGAGCCCGCGCACCCGCCGGCAGCCGATGAGTCGGCTGATCGAGGTCAAGTGAGTTTCTTCAGCGTGTTCGGAAAGCTGCGCGATGGGACTCTGTTGTGGGTATTCGCTTTTGCCGTGGCGATGACGGTGTTCGACCATGTTCCGTACGAGTTCCTGCAACCCTACATTGGATTTCTGACGGCCGGCTACGGCCAGGGCGACTACGCGCCGACCCCCGCGGTGTCGGGCTGTCTGTTATGTGTGATGATGCTACTGGCATCGTGGTCGGCGACCCGGGCGATGGCCCTGAGCGACCGATTCGGCCGGGGACCGGCACTGCTGCTCTGCATGGCTCTGCAAGGCGCGATCATCGTCGGCATGATGCTGGTTTTGCACCCGGCGATCCTGCTGCTGATTGCCCTGCGCGCCGTGCCCATGGGTCTGTGGTATCCGATGATGAACGCGATCGTGCAGCCGAAGCTCGATCGTGGAATCCGTGCGACCTATCTCTCGCTGCAGAGCCTGGCCGGGAGCCTGGCATTCTCGGGCACACTCTTTTTGGCATCCTGGGCCGTCGGCGATGTCGCGACGCTGAACGTGGAGCTGATGTCGACGTTGCTGACGGTCTACGGCATCGGTGTGGTGGTCGTGCTGCTCGCACTGCTCGCCGGCATCGACAAGCTGCATCAGGATTGATGGGCACTACCGATCACAACCGTTATTGCTCGCGGAGTGCCTCGTTCAAGCGATTTGCATAGAAGGCGGGGTCTGCGTCGGTTTCGAGAACGAACTTCCCTTGGCCGTGGTTGCCGTGGCTGACGGTGTGGTTGGTGTGGTTGGCGTGGAGGCGATCCGTACTGGGCGCAGCGTGATCGTGACCGTGGGAAGCCTCAGCCGAGACGGCCGCTGAGCCAGCGACATTGTCAGTCGCGCAGCCAAGGCAGAGCCCGAGCAACAGCACCCCGAAAGCTTGGGGAATCCGATCGTACATGATGGCCTCCTTGTTGATGCGAAAAACATGCGTCTCCGTAATTCGCTGTTGATCAAGAGCCGGCAAACACCTCTTCCCGCCTGTGATCGCCGGCGTCGTGCTCCATTTCTCTACATTGAGCGAGTTCTGCCGTCATCCTGCCCTCGATATTTGCCGTGGCCGTGCTTTCGAAAAACCAGAACCCGGTAGTTTCGCGAAAGACTGACAACACCATCTTCAGGAGTAGGCTGGCAGCAGATTCAGATCTGAGGTTCTGCCCAGCTGCGTTCAGAAGCATGCTGGACTTCATCCCCGACATTCAAGTGGAATTCCCAGCCTGTAATATCTATTTTCGAAGCGCTGCTGCTAGAGGAGGGTACGCCGATGGTGTTCCGCCCTGTCTCCCTGATCGTAGTCGGGTTCCTGCTGGTTCTCGGGTCTGCTTGCGCAACGGACTATCTGTTTCTTGCCTCGAAGAGTGTCGAGGAGAAGCAGTACCAGAACGCCGTAGAGTTCCTGAAGGAAGGCGCAAGCAAAGGCGACGAGCGTTGCGATTACTATCCCGCAGTCCTGATGCTTTCCGGAAAGCTCGACGGCGAGCGCGATCCGGGAGCTGCAAGCGAATTGTTACACCGTGCGGCGACTGCAGGACATCCCGACGCACAGCTCAAACTTGGCCAACTCTATGATGTCGGAGATGGAGTTGACAGAGACCTGGCGAAAGCCGTCGAGTGGTACATCAAGGCGGCGAAAGCGGGGTTGCCCGCGGGTCAAGCGCAACTGGGTGTTCTGTACGAAGCGGGTAGAGGCGTCGCACAGG
>JADFNE010000048.1:15089-33250 GCA_022563535.1 Myxococcales bacterium | reverse complement strand
TGCATGGCTGTCTCCCTTCGAAACGATGGTCTCAGACGTTGATCGTCGCTGGCTCTCCTCGGAGTATTTCTTGGTGGTCTCGGGCGCGGGGTCGAGATCCGTTGGGCAGTGATTTCGCCACTGCGACGTGTTCATTCTAACAGATATGGGTTTGGAAATGGGAACGCCGTGGGTCGCTCTGGGCCCATCGCCTGCAGTTTATCACGTATCGCTAGGATATTTCCCCCAAGCCTCATCTCCAAAGCCCCGCTACACCACTCCCGCCCGCTGCCTCCCCCCAAACGCTGAAAGCATCTCCGCAGCTCGGCTATTCACCTCGTCTCCGCCGCCTCGAGCATCGCATCAAACGTCTGAGCTGGAACGGCCTCCGCCTTCGCAGCGCTCCGACTACGAGCTGCTCTCGCCCGCGCCTCCTCCGCGGTCTTTGCCGTATGGCACGGAATGCACAGCGTCTGAAGATTTTCGTCGTCGTGGGAACCTCCGTCAATCAACGGAACGATGTGGTCGAGTTCCCAGAATGATTGGCGAGGTTTGTAGCCGCGGTCTCGGATTGCGCGAGTTCGGCCGCGGCCGATCTTGCGTAGTTCCCGGCGGACTTTGTAGGTATCGACATGGCACGTGACGCAGCGCCCGCGGTCACGTTTGCGCATTCGTCGGCGGGCTTCCTGGGGGTCGCTTGCGTTGTAGATGTCGACACACGCCTGATGCCAGCGTCGGCGTCGGTTGACGCTGCCCTGCTTGTCGCCGGTTTCGAAGAGGATCTCTTCTCCACACCAGCGGCAAACTCCCCGGGGTGCGTTGCTGAAGGGAATCTCTGGACGTCGATGGGTCGTCATTGTTCTGGCAGGCCTCGTAGCATCGTTTGTAACGTGCTCGTAACGTCCAGAGCCGCGCACCCGAAGGCTGCGGCGGCGAAACACTGCTACTGAGGGGAACGTTTGTTGAGGTAGCACGTTCTTCGGTTCGAGACGAGTGCGCCGAGGATCTGCCTATCGATCCGCGCACAACCGAATCACCGGATCCTCCGCACGAATCCGTTGGCCGCGAACCCGGTCAACAGTGGGACGCCGTGAGAGATGCAGAAGGTCAGCGCAGTTTCGAGGATGGGATAGGGAATCGAATCAAGCGGGACGCCGTATCTCGAGCGCGCGGGTTGGATGGGGTCGAGATGCTTCATGTAGACCACCTGTTCGGGTTCGAGTCCGAGATTGAACATGCTGTGGCCGGAGGTGGGAAGCATGGCTGTATCGGCCATGTTGCGCTTCATCGCGATGCGGCTCTCGGTCGAGTCGTGCAATAAGTAGACTGCAAGTGATTTTCGCTTCTTCAGCAGTTCCTTTGCGATCGGGATTACATAGTTGGGATAGCCGCTCTGGGAAACAACCAGCGACTTCGAATGTTTGGGGAAACCGTTCAAGACCAACAAGTCCACCAATATATTACGGTCGACGACGATGATTTGCTGAATGTCGTAGGGGTGAGGCAGATGCTCGGTGTACTTCTCTTCGTCGCGAAACTCGAACAATGGTTTTGCAAGAAACCGCGTGATTGGGTGGCCAGCGGTCCTCATGATTTCGTGCAGATCGTCGAGTACGGCGCGGGGCGGTGGGCGCCAGGATCGAGTTCCATAGTAGACCAAACCCGCGGCAGAAATCGCGGCCATGGCGGCTCCTTCGGGTCCAATGAGGTAGTGCCCCAAGCTCCCTGCAAGGATTCCTGCAGCAGGCCACATGACATTCCTGGGCATCTTGTCCATGCAATAGTAGAGGTAGAGTTGGTTCTGGGTGAAGTAGTACCGCCCACTCGAGCTGGTCCGGTCGACCAATCTCAAGTAGTCGATATCAGTGAGATTGTGGGGGCGATTCGGATCGAGCCCAAAGCGGTAACTGCACTGTCGACATACAACGCCGTCGGTGTAGATGTTCTTGACTGAACACTTTGGACATTCCAAGTAAACCGCCTCCGGGCGTCTCCATCGACTCTTTCGGCGATACGGTTGTGCGGATGAATAGGCTCCGGGAAGGCGCCGGCCCGAGCCGTGACCTTGGGATTGACGAATGGCGCACAGATTCGTGGGATTGGTGTTCTCATAAGTGACGGAGTCACTCGCCGCCGCGATCGAGATCGAAATGGATGGGCTTACAGGTTAGAGAAGACCCTTTGCCGCGAGGTAGCGGTCCAGGCTGTACGAACCCGGTTCGTGGTACAGGAAGTGAAAGCACACCCCCAGCAAGCATACGTTCTTGATGAAATTGCTTCGCTGATAGAGATCCCACAGCCATTGCCAGTCGCTATCGAGCCCCGGTGGGTAGATGAACATCCCGGGAACATGGATCAGCAGCGTCACCACCACCAGGAAGATGCCAAGCGCAGTCGCAGCAAGGTGAATGCGAAACCCGAGTGCGATCGAGATTCCGCCGGTCAAAAGTAGAATGCCCGCGGCCAGCGAGAACAGGCGCGGTTCGGGCATCCAGAGTGGTATCAGTTGTTGAATGAGCTCGTCGCGAAATATGTGTTCACCGCCCAATACGATGAAGATGCTGCTGAAGAGCATGCGGAAGATCAGCTCGGCAAGATCGGAATCAATACGCTGGCGAATCATGACCCGGGCCCCCATTTTCCGATCTGTGGCAACGCCCGGTAGAGCAGGGCGTGAAAGACCTTGCGCGGAAGGGTTCGTCGCAAGATGTAGAAAAAGCGCGCGTCGATTGTCGCGAACACCCGCAGTCGCGGGTTTTTCTTGTGTAGAGTGGCGAGCACCTGTTCTGCGATGTCTTCTGGCGTCGCTCTGGCGAGGGACATCAGGCGTTCGATGAACGGCGCCATCGAGCGGTAGACCACGTGATACGGGTCGAATGCATCTTCGATGGCCGACCGGGCATGCTTCGAGAGGATTACATTATGAAACGAATTCGAATGTATGAAGCCGGGTTGGACGAGCGTGACGTGAATCCCCCAGGGCTTCATCTCGTACCAGAGCGATTCACTCGCTCCTTCGAGGGCGAACTTGGAGCCACTATAGGATCCCATGGTGGGCATGGCCATCATACCGCTCACGGATGAAATATTGATTACGCGTCCAGCTCCCTTCTCGCGCATCCGTGGCAAGACGAGTCGTATCAATGCCATCGGCGAGAGAAAATTGGTGTCCAATTGCGTGAGTGTCTCGGCCTCGTCCATGTGCTCGGTGACCGATCGAAATACGATGCCCGCGTTGTTGATCAAAATGTCCACACCGCCGAGCTGGTCGCGAATTTCGTCGACGACACGACACCGTTGCGCTCCGTCGGTCACGTCGAGGGTGCGCAGCCAGATGCGATCGGTGTCGGAGAAACCTTGTTGTTTGAGGCGCTCGAGTGATGCTGCTCTTGCGGTCAGGACGATGCGACCGGAGGGCCAGGCCGCCAGCTTGTGAGCGAGGGCGAGACCAATGCCGGTGCTCGCCCCGGTGAGCAATACAACGGGATCGCCTGGGAGGGTCGATTCGACCGGAGCGCGCGTTTCGGCCACACAAAAAAGGTAGAGAGTCTTCTGTGCGGGCGAAAGGGGCCGCTAGCGAAACGGTGCCGTCCCGGATATGTCGCTGACCAGCGGCGCTTGGGGCGCCTTCACCTCTGCGCGTGTCTGTGCTGCCGCTTCGGCCGCTTCTGCATAGACGCTTGCAGGCGGTCGCTTCATGTCCCAGATCAACCCTACGCTATTCAACCCGCGCAGGATGTAGTAGGTGAGATCGATCTCCCACCAGTAGAAACCCTGGCGCACAGAATTCATGAAGCGATGGTGATTGTTGTGCCAGCCCTCACCGAGGGTGAGGAGAGCGAGAAAGAGGTTGTTGCGACTGTCGTCGCCGGTGTCAAAGCGCGTACTGCCCCAGCGATGTGCCAATGAATTGATCGAATACGTCGAATGCCAGAGCGCCACGGTTGAGATGCCCATTCCCCAGACCAAGCCGCTGAAGCCGCCGATCGCATAGCAGAGCAAGGCGAGAATGATCGGGGGCACGATGTGCCATTGGTTGAGCCATACGAGTTCGGGGAACTTTGCGAAGTCGCGGATCTCTTCGATCCGCGTGTATTGCCACTGCGGGTCAAAGATCCATGCCTGGTGTGAATACCAGAAACTCTCTCGAGGCGAATGCGGGTCACCCGGCTGATCCGAATAGCGATGGTGCAGGCGGTGGGCGCCCGCCCACCAAAGCGGACCCTTCTGAATTGAACTGGTACCGAGAAATGCCAGGGCGAACTGCATGGCGCGACTGGTCTTGTAGCTACGGTGAGAAAAGTAGCGATGGAATCCACCGGTAATGCCGAACAATCGCACCCAGTAGGTCGCCGCGAAGATACTTACATCGACGACGCTGACCCCGGTGTAGAGCGCGATCAGGCAACTTGCGTGGATTCCCCAATAGATCGCAGCGGAGACACCGCCGACCCGAACCCACCAACCGTCGGCCTCCTCGCTCGAAGCCAGATTTGCGCTCATCAGCCACCCCCAGTGCACTAGCCAGGACACGTGTATTCCTGTGACCTGCGACGAATCAAGATCAATCTGTAGTGACAGACACTACGCATCGGTTCGAATCCCAGCACGGGATTGCCAGTGAAACTTTGGTAAAAGGGCGTTTGAGCCCAATCTGAGTCGGCTGTAAAACGCCGCGAGAGCGATGTTCGAACTAGCCGACCCTGGACTACCATGAAGCGATGATCGAAGGCTCAATAAAAGTGACTGCAAGTTTCCATCGCTCATTTGCGCGAGATCGCGCGAACCGCAGTCGGGTGCAACACGATGAGTGAGGGAGTCCGCCTCTCCGCAGCGTCGATCGCGCACCAGGTCGAAGATGTGCGGCGCGTGACCCTTGCGCTCATCGCTGATCTCAGCGACGAGCAACTCGAACTTCCCTACCTCGCGACGGTCAATCCCATGCGCTGGGAGCTTGGCCATATCGGTTTTTTCTTCGACAGCTTCTTGCTGTCCGAACTCGATTCCGTCCCCACGTCGTTCAAAAACGGGACTGATTTTTTCGATTCCTTTGAAGTTGATCACGTCGATCGTTGGAGCTTGGACCTGCCGCCTCGCAATGAAACCCTCGCGTATCTGGACGCCATCAAGCGGCGTGCACTAGAACGCCTTGCCGGACACGAACCCACGGCCCGCGAGTCGTACCATTATCAACTCGCGATCCACCACGAATCCATGCACGCCGAAGCCCTGGCGTGGACGCGCCAAACCATGGGGTACGCGTGTCCTTCAATCGAGCTGCAGAGCCCCGTCCGTTCGACCGTCCCTGGCGGGCAACACCCCGGAGACGTGCGGGTCGACGCGCAGACCTTTCGACTCGGTGCCGAACCCGCACGCGATGGCGAAGCTCAGCGGTTCGTATTCGATAATGAGAAATGGGCGCATCCGGTCGAACTCCCGGGCTATGAAATCAGCCGTGCTCCGGTCACGAATCGCGAGTTTTCCGAGTTCGTCAAAGACGCTGGATACGCCCGGCGCGAGTGTTGGAGTACCCCCGGCTGGGTGTGGCGAACCAAGGCTGAGTCCGACCATCCCGGCTACTGGAAGGTCGAAGACGGGACGTGGCTGCAGCGAGTCTTCGATCAATGGGTACCGTTGATGGAAGATGCCCCCGTCGTCCATGTAGGTTGGTACGAAGCCGAGGCGTACTGCCGCTGGGCGGGTCGACGTCTTCCCAGCGAAGCCGAATGGGAATGCGCGGCCAGTACGGCTCCCGGCGATACAAAGAAGCGACTCTATCCCTGGGGTGATGAAGCCGGGGCGATGACTCGGGAAAGGGCGAACCTCGACTACGAGAATCTTGGTTGTGTCGACGTCGCGTGTTACCCGGAAGGCGATAGCGGGTGGGGTTGTCGTCAGATGTCGGGCAACATCTGGGAATGGACGGCTTCAGCCTTCTATCCGTACCCGGGATTCGTGGTCGATACGCCTTACCGCGAATACTCGGCACCTTGGTTTGGTTATCCAAAGGTTCTAAAGGGCGGGACCTGGGCGACCCGTTCCCGCCTGGTGACCAACACCTATCGCAATTTCTTCGAGCCAGGACGTCGAGATGTCTTCGCTGGCTTCCGCACCTGCGCAAATGAGTGAATCCTCCACAGTCGCCACACGCTATTGGCAGCGGCTCCCCGACTCCGGGCGCGTTCAGTGCGATGTCTGTCCCCGTCACTGTCAACTCAAGGAAGGGCAGCAGGGGCTGTGTTTCGTGCGTGCCTGCCGCGGTGGTGAAATCGTCCTCGAAAGTTATGGGAGATCGAGCGGCTATTGCGTCGATCCGATCGAGAAGAAACCCCTCAACCACTTCTTGCCTGGAACGCCGGTGCTCTCGTTTGGAACCGCAGGTTGTAATCTCGCCTGTGCGTTCTGCCAAAACTGGGATATCAGCAAGTCTCGGGAGATCGACACCCTGAGCGATGAGGCACCTCCAGACCGAATCGCGCGGGCTGCCGTGGCGCTCGGGTGTCGCAGTGTCGCGTTCACCTACAACGATCCCGTGATCTTTCTCGAGTACGCCATAGATGTCGCGCGGGCTTGTAGCGCCGTTGACATCAAGACGGTCGCGGTGACAGCGGGCTATGTCTGTGATGCACCGCGGCGCGAGTTTTTCTCCGAGATCGACGCTGCGAACGTCGACCTCAAGTCCTTTAGCGATGCGTTCTATCGCAAGACATGCAGCGGCGAACTCGAGCCCGTGCTCGACACCCTGCGTTATCTCAAACACGAAACCGATGTCTGGTTGGAAGTCACGACCCTGCTGATTCCCGGGATGAATGATTCCGACGAAGAGCTTCGCGCCGCAAGTCGCTTCATGTACGAAGAGTTGGGTGCCGACGTGCCCTGGCACTTCACGGCGTTTCATCCCGACTACAAGTTGCGTGACCGCCCGCGAACCCCGAGCCAGACGCTCAGCCGGGCGCGAAATATCGCGCGAGACCAGGGCCTTCGCTACGTCTACACGGGTAATGTCCACGACGAATCCGGGGGCAGTACCTATTGCGCGGAGTGTGGTGAACGAGTGATCGGACGAGATTGGTACGTGCTTACGGAGTGGAAGCTCAGTGGCGGTTGCTGTGATTATTGTGGGGCTCCGTGTCCCGGCGTGTTCGATCATCAGCCGGGGGATTGGGGTTCCCGCCGACTGCCCGTCCGGCTTTCGGACTTTGAGTGAGAGCCCGAGTTTTCGTATCTTCGCACGACTTGCCAGGCACACGCTGTCACACGCTTGATAGAGGGTGGTCTCGATCTTGAACTCGAACGAGGAAAAATGCGCGCTGGCCGGTCTGCGTGTGCTCGAGCTCAGTGACGAATCCGGCATGTACTGTGGGAAGCTACTGGCAGACCTCGGGGCCGAAGTTCTGCGCATCGAGGCGCCTGGTGGTGATCCCGCGCGTTCAATTCCTCCGCTTTGGAGCGGCGATGGATCGGAATCCGAAAGCGACGCTGGGATGCGTTCGGGATTGCGCTTTCGGTATCTGAATACCAGCAAACGATCCCTCGTGCTCGATCTCGAATCGTCCGAAGGCCAGCGTCGGTTCAGCGAACTCGCCCGGGATGCGGATCTCGTGATCGAGTGTCTCGCGCCTGGAAGACTCGCAGAACTGGGACTGGGATTCGAAACCCTGAGTGCCGAGCATCCCGGGCTTCTCATGACCTCGATCACGGGCTTTGGGCAGACGGGTCCCCACCGCGACTTCCGTTCGTCAGACCTCGTCATCAATGCAATGGGAGGAGCGGTCTATGTGACGGGCGATCCCGCGGACCCCCCGGTCAATCTGGCCGGCGACCAGGCTTTCATGATGGCGTCCACCTGTGCAGCCGCTTCGAGTCTGATCGCGCTTCGGCAACGCAACGCGACCGGCATCGGTCAGCACATCGATATCTCGGCCCAGGAAGTCATGCTCGCAGTGACGCATATCTCGGGTGTGGGAAAGTATCTCGACGACGGCATGGTGCCCGTGCGCAACGGAACTTCGCTATTCGCCGCCGTTCCATCGGGGGCCTACTCATGCAAGGACGGGCTCATCTATTTGATCGTGAATCGTCCCCTGCACTGGGTTGCCCTGGCCCAGTGGATTCACGAAGAGACTGGCAATCAGGAAGTAGTCGATCCGATGTTCGAAGGGCCATCATCGGTGCGCATCGAATACCGCGAGTTGCTCGACATTTTCATCTCGGACATGACCTGCAAGTTCAGCGTCGAAGAGCTCTACCACGAGGGCCAGCGGCGCCACATTGCCGTGACCCCGGTCAACTCGTCCGCCGAAGTGGCGAAGGATCCGCATTTGGCGGCGCGGGACTTCTTCGTCGACGTCCCACAGGCCGAGCAGGGAAAGCTCACCATGCCGGGTGCGCCGTATCGACTGGCCGCAACCCCGTGGCGAGTGTCGGGAGCGCCCCCAAGTCCCCAAACCCAGGGCGCACCAGGGTTTTCGGAGCGCACGGCGCGCAAAAATGTCGGGGTGAATGCCGTTGGACAAGCGCTCGCGGGACTTTCCGTGGTCGAATTTACTGTGGGCATGGCCGGTCCCTGGATGGGTCGTTTCATGGCCTACTGCGGGGCGGAGGTGATCAAGGTCGAGACGATCAAGCATCTCGGGGTGGTTCGTCTGTACATCCCCCCGCGCGCTCGCGAGCTCGGTGTTCAACCGGCGCTGTCTCCGTGGTTTACCGATTGGGACGCGGGCAAGCGTTTCGTTTCCCTCGATCTGACGAACCCCGACGCTGTACAACTCGCAAAGCGACTCGTCGCCCGGGCAGATATCGTGATCGAAAACAACAGCGCTGGCGTGATGGACAAACTCGGACTCGGCTACGACGCGATGGCAAAAGAGAAGCCCGATCTGATTCACTTGAGCACCAACGGCTATGGAGAGACAGGGCCCTGCGCAAAGTACGTCACCTGGGGACCCAACATCGAAGCGCTCTCCGGGTTGAGTCGGATGTCCGGACATCCCGGACGCGACTGCATCAATACCCAGTACGCATACCCCGACGCAGTCGGCGCACTCCACGGTTTGGTCGCCGTGATGGCCGCCCTCGACCATCGCGATCGAACGGGTGTTGGGCAGCACATCAGCTTGTCGCAACTCGAAGCCACCATCGCAGCACTGGGCGTTGCAATGACGGAACCCCTGGCGACAGGCAGCGAACCCGAGCGTCCGGGAAATCGTTCCCTCTATATCGCTCCCCAAGGTTGTTATCCCTGCAGCGGTGATGATCGATGGTGCGCGATCAGCGTGAAGGATGAAGACCAGTGGCGAGCATTCTGCGCTCTGCTCGAGCATCCCGAGTGGTCCACGGACCGGCGCTTCTCGTCCCTCGCACACAGGCTGGCCAACGCAGATGCCCTCGACGAATTGATCACTGAATGGACGCGCACCCGCGACGCCCACGACATCATGAACCAACTTCAGGCAGCGGGGATCGCGTGCGGTGTAGCGGCGACGGTCGAAGACATGCTCGAAAGAGATCCGCATCTCGCAGCCCGCGGTTTCTTCGAAACCATTCCACACCTGATCAAAGGGTCGGTCATCGCGACCGGCATACCGCTCGGGCTTACGCGTTCGCAGGGCAAGACCACCCGGGCGGGTGCCGGAATTGGCTGCGACAACGACTACGTCTTTGGAGAACTGCTGGGGCTCAGCCCGCGGGAGCTGCTCGAGCACCGTGAATCTGGTGCCATCGAAACCCCTTAGATTTCACGGAACTCCAGCATATTGAGCAAGCGATGGGTGAACTTCCATTCGGTGCCCACCCTGACGTAGCGATCTTTGTAGAAACCGTGACCGGTCTTCGCCGTGCCCTCGATCACGCAGCGCAGATCCAGGTAGCAAGTGCCTTCGGCCCGGTCGCCATCAATTTCGATGACGTGGTTGTGCACGAAGGGTCGAAACTCGCTCGTGGCGAACATGTCCGCGTAGGCTTGCAATAGCGCCGCCCGTCCGACGATGGGTGGGCGATCGCCGGTGTCCATTTCGGCATCGTCGGTAAACAACGCAATGGTCCCGTCTACGTCCTTCTGCCACACACAATGAGCGTACCGCCGCGCGAGATCACGGATCGCTTCGAGGTCAGCGAGTTCCAGAAGTTTTGCCTCTGCGTTCGACTCGGCCATCGTGTTACTCCTCGAGACTTTCCGCGACCAGTTCTGCGATGTCTTTTGCCTTGATCGTGCCGTCCGGATCTTTGGCCCCCAGCGCATCGTCGAACATCTGTATGCAGAACGGGCACCCCACCGCCGCCGTTCCGGCGCCACTTTGTTGGATGTCTTCTACGCGGGCGTGGTTGATGCGCTTCTTGGGGTTGTCATCCATCCAGGCGTAGCCGCCGCCCGCGCCACAACAACGCGCCTTCGATTTGCTTGCCTTCATCTCGATGAACTGGCCGGGTGCCGTGATGCTCTTGAGAATGTTTCGGGGCGCGTCGTAGACTTTGTTGTGACGACCGAGATAGCAGGGGTCGTGATACGTCACGCTGTCGAGCTTTTTCTTGGGTGTGAGCTTTCCGTCCTGAAGCAACTCGTCGATCAGTTCCGTGTGGTGAACGACTTCAATCTCGTTGGCGTCTTTGGAGTAGTCGGGATATTCGTTCTTCAATGTGTTGAAACAGTGCGGGCAAGCTGTCACGATCTTCTTGATTCCATATTGCTTGAAGGTGTCGATGTTGGTCTTCGTGCAGCCCTGGAAGGCCAACTCGTCGCCGACCCGCCGCGCGGGATCTCCCGAACACTGTTCCTCGTTGCCGAGCAACGCAAAGTCGACGCCGCCTTCCTGCATGACCTTGACCAGAGCCCGACTCGTTTCGATGTTGCGATCGATCATCGCCCCCGAGCAACCCACCCAGAAGAGCGTGTCGGATTGATCTCCGCGTCCGTAGACCTTTACATCGAGGTCCTCGAACCACTCCTCCCGGTCGCGTCCCGCACCGGCGAATGGGTGGCCGCGTTCGTCGAGGTTCTTGAGGAATAGTTGGACCTCCTCGCCCATCTTTGCCTCGCTCATGACCAGGTAGCGCCGCATATCGACGATCTTGGGGATGTGCTCGACGAAAACCGGGCACTCTTCCATGCACGCTCCACAGGTTCGGCAGCCCCAGAGCTCTTCTTCGAGCACCGCCGGGGCAGCACCGTCTTTGCCGTCGCCCAGCAGCATGCCGAGCATACCGTCGGGAACCTCCTCACCGCGTTTCCGGGCGCTCAGGAGCTCGGGGCCGACGGTGTCGAGGTGGTGTTGCATGTCCTGGATCAATTTGCGCGGGTTCAGGGGCACGCCGCTGACATGGGCTGGGCACACGCTTTCACAGCGGCCGCAGTTCACACAGGCGTCGAGATCCAGCAGCGCCTTCCAGCTGAACTGTTCAATCTTGTTGAAGCCGAGGACATCCAGGGCGTCCGGATCGCTTTCTGCCAGCTCGTCGATGTCGGGGTAACTCAGTTTGCCGCTCGGCTCGAAGCTGCGCAGGAAGATATTGGCGGTGCCGAACAGCACGTGCTTGAACTTGCCCAGGGCAAAGTATCCCATGAAGACAAAGGCGGTGACCGCATGCAGCCACCAGTTGTATCGGTGCATGACCGTGAGAGTTTCCGATTCGAGATCCTGCAGCATCAGCGCAACCATGTAACCGCCGGGAGACCAGCGCGCGAGCTCAGGTTGCACCCGCAGTTCGGTGACCGCGATGCGGAGTCCCTCGACGACGAAGCCCTGCATGAAGACCAGCAGGAGCAACAGCACCGCGACCCAGTCGTCGGCGATCGTGTGAAAGCGCGCGGGCTTTACCAGGCCGCGGTAATAGAGCGCCATCAACAGCCCGATGATGCCAAGGATTCCAAAGCTGTCACTCAACAGCGAGTAGTAGAGGTAGAAGGTTCCCTGGAGAAACTTGATGCCCGTCCATTCCTGGATGGAAATCAAAGAGGTTGCGATCAGCTGTGCAAAGAACCCATAGAAGATGAACAGGTGCGCCAGGCCCATGAAGGGTTCGCGAAGCTGTCTTCGATGGAGAAAGATCTCCGCCAGCGCAAAACGGATTCGCCTGCCGATCTGGTCGAGGCGCGGCTCGTCGGTGCCGAGTTTCCACAGACGGACGCGTCGATAGATGCTGACCCCTACGGCTACGAGAGCGAGGAACAGAAATCCATAAATCAGCGCATGTCCAGCGATGTTCCAGTAAATTTGCCGGGTGGGACCCATGCGCTTCCTATGTTCGAGAGAGTTTGCGAGGGTTGGTGGGGGATCGGTGACGGTCAGGCTACCAGCTGGGAACTCACTCCTGCAACAACCCGCGGACGAAAGCGAGTCGGGCCTCTATACTGGCAACGCATCGGGTGACCCGGGCAGTTCTGACCCCGCGCCATCGAGGCATCCCCTGGAGCCGCGTTGCGACGGGATTGCTGAGGAATCGAGTGAAAGAACTCATAAAAGCTCTGGACGATTGGACTGCAAATGGCGAGGAAATCGCACTCGCTACCGTGGTGAACGTAGACGGCTCGGCACCTCGTCCCAGCGGCGCGCGTTTGGCGTTGACTCGGAGTGGATCGATGGTCGGGTCGGTCTCGGGTGGCTGCGTCGAAAGCGACGTCTACCAGCGAGCACTGGGCGTACTCGATCGACGCGAGCCGACGCTGGTCGAATACGGACCCGTGCAACCCGACAGCCTCGAAGTGGGGCTGAGCTGCAACGGACACATCGAAGTCTTGATCGAAACCTTTTCCGCGGACGACGTCTGGCGCCGGGTCCGAAGTGCGATCGAAGACGATTGCCCCGCGGCAATGGCGATCTGCTTCGGTCCCGAGCGTCTGCTCGGTGCGCGCCTTGGGGTCATCGGGATTGCGAGCGACGCTCCGGCGCGAGTCGGAAGCATCGACCCGGAGATCGATGAAAGTGTCGCGATCGAGGCGCAGAGAATGCTCCGAGCCCGGGAGAGCGGGGTGGTGGAGATCGCGCCCGCAACCGGCGAGGGCGATCCCTACCGGGTGTTCATCGAATCGTTTGCTCCGGCGCAAAGACTCTATCTCGTGGGAGCGACCCCGATCGCGGTCGCGCTGTGTCGCATGGCAAAGGAGGTCGGCTTCCACGTATTCGTGATCGACCCCCGTACGGCATTCACCGGGGGCGATCGCTTTCGCGACGCGTATCAGCTGTTGCACGAATGGCCAGTGGACGTACTGAACGGTGCAGTGCTGGATGCCGACGCATATGTTTTGACCCTCACGCACGACCCAAAGTTCGATCTTCCGACCCTTGCGCGGGCACTCGAATCGGATGTTCGCTACATCGGTGCTCTCGGGAGTCGCACGACCCACGCCAGGCGTCTCGTCGAGTTGCGCGCTCAGGGGTTCAGCGACGAGTCTCTGTCGCGTATCAAAACCCCAGTCGGTTTGGATTTGGGAGGGCGCCGTCCCGAAGAGATCGCCCTGGCAATTTTGGCGGAGATGGTCGCAACTCGATACGAGCGAAGTGGAGGGCCACTCTCGACAGGTTGAGACGTCGAGATCTCGGATGCAAATCGTGTCATCGAGCGAGACGTAAATCAAGAAGCGGATCGAACTGGATCAAGGAAGCCCGGTATGGCAATTGAAATTCAAGAGAAGTTCGAGGTCGAGGCCCCGGTCGATCTCGTCTGGCAGTTTTTGATCGACCCGGAAAGCGTAGTGACTTGTCTACCCGGCGCATCGCTGACCGAGGTGGTGGACGAGCGAAATTTTCGCGGTCGGGTGAAGATCAAGCTCGGTGCGATTACCGCCGCCTACAAGTGCAAGATTCAATTCGAAGACGTGGATGCTGCGCGTCACGTTCTGGTGATTACAGGCGAAGGCAAGGATCCGAGTGGGGGCACAGCCAGGGCCAAAGTCACCCTGAGTCTCAACGTGCTCGAGAGTGGGTCGACCGAAATGACGACCGACGGCAGGATCGATCTCACCGGCAAGGTTCTGCAGGTCGGCGGTGGAATGATCAAGGGGGTCTCGCACCAACTCTTTCAGCAATTCGCGAAGAATGTGAAGCAGCGAATGGAAACTGACAGTGTCGCGGTCGCCGAAAGCGCAGAAGCGGCGACAACCCCGGCACCGATCGCAGAAGACGCGTCCCTCAAGGTTCTCCCGCTGCTGTTGAAAGCTTTGGTCGCAGCGGTTGCCAATTTCTTTCGCCGAATCTTCGGTGGGGCCAGACACTGATACACGCGATCCCGCCGGAAGGAGAGTGAGTTGGCAGAGGCGCTCGAGGGAATCCAGGTCGTCGAAATGGGTGGGCGCGTCAGTGCGCCGTTCTGCGCGAAACTGTTTGCAGACTACGGCGCCGAGATCATCAAGATCGAAACGCCGGGCACTGGAGATCCGTCTCGCAGTTGGGGGCCGTTTCCACAAGACGTGCCCGACCGCGAAAAGAGCGGTCTGTTCCACAGCCTGAACACCAATAAAAAGTCCGTCACCCTGGACGTGAACGTTCCCGCGGATCGAGAGAAGATCTGCGCTCTAATTTCCCGTGCGGATGTCTTGATCGAAAACAACACTCCGCAGGAAATGCGCGACTGGTCCCTCGACTATGCGTCGTTGCAAAAACTCAATCCTACCCTCGTGATGATTTCGATCACGCCGTTCGGCCAGACGGGTCCCTATGCGGATTGGAAGGGCACAGATCTGAATGCCTATCACCTGAGCGGGGCGAGTGCGCGCTACTGCGGACTGCCCGGAGAAGCGCCGCTCGAGCACGGAACCTTCGCGGCGGATTATTTTGGCGCGGTCGCGGGCGCTGCCTGGGGACTCGCTGCGGTCTACGGTCGCAAGAACACGGGCGTCGGGCAGCAGGTAGACGTGTCGTGTGCCGAAGTCATCGCCGCTTCCTTTGTCGGGGGGCAGAACATCGGTGGCTATGCCCAGAATGGAAAGTTCGATACGCGGACTGGAGTCGGGATGCCCTTGGGTGCGCCCGCCACGATCCTCCCCTGCAAGGACGGTCACGTCTGGATGCTCGCCCTCGAACCCGGCCAGTGGAATGGCATCGCAAAGGTGATGGGCGATCCGGAGTGGATGCAGACGGAGATGTTTCAGGACATGTTCTCGCGCGCCGAAAATGCCGATCTGATTTATCCCTTGATCGAAGAATGGACCATGCAACACGGCAAGCACGAGATCATGGAGAAGTGTCAGGCCGCCGGTGCGCCGGTTACTGCGGTCTTTACCGTCAAGGAGGCTGCCGAACATCCGCACTTGCGAGAGCGGGGCTACATCGTCGATCTCGAACACGCTGCCCTGGGCAATCTGCGAATGCTGGGCGCGCCCTTCAAGCTTTCGGAAACTCCCGGCGGGCCCAAGAGGGCGGCGCCACTCCTCGGTGAAGACAACCACGAGGTGCTCGGCGCCCTGGCGACCCCCCGCCCCGCCGAAACCGCCGCCGTGGCGGGGGCACGTCCTCTCGACGGCATTCGCGTCGCTAACTTTGGCTGGGTTTGGGCCGGACCCGTCGTCGGACAAACGCTCGGCTTCCTGGGCGCCGAGGTCTACAAAGTCGAATCGAACATTCGAGTGGACATGACCCGCAGGCTGCCGCCTTTCGGTGGGGGAGAAACCGGCCCCAACTACAGTCTTTCCAATCACGCGTGCTGGGCGGGTAACGGCAGTGTGACGATCAACTTCAAGAGCGAAGAAGGTCTCGCGCTCGCGCGCCAACTCATCATGGAATCCGATGTCGTGATCGAGAATTTTGGCCCTGGCGTGATGGACAAGATCGGCATCGGCTACCAGGAAATGAAGAAGCGCAAGCCCGATATCGTCATGCTCTCGATGCAGGGGGCCGGGACTTATGGCCCGCTCATGAACACCCGGACCTATGGCTTGAGCTTGACTTCACTCACCGGGCTCGACAGCCTGACGGGTTATTGCGACGGCCCTCCACTCCCGGTAGAGAACGCATTTTCGGATCCCTTTACCGGAATCTTCGGCGCGTTTGCCATCGTCACGGCGCTCAACCATCGCGACCAGACGGGCAAGGGGCAGTACATCGACTTTTCCCAACAGGAAGCCGTGATGCAGATGGTTGGCCCCGCGTTCATGGACTACGTGATGAATGATCGGGTCGCGGGTCCGCTCGGGAACCGACATCCACTCGCCGCAGCGGCGCCCCACGGCGTATTTCGCTGCACGGGCGACGACCGCTGGATTTCGATCGCGGTCGAATGCGAAGCGGACTGGACCTCATTGGTTGCTTTCATGGGAAATCCGGACTGGGCAGATTCTCCCGAATTTGTGTCGCGCGAAGGACGGCTGGACAACATCGAAATGTTGCACGAGCAAATCAACCTGTGGACCGCGAATTGGGATGATCGCGAACTCGCGCAGCAACTACAGAACGCGGGGGTTGCGGCGGCACCGGTGCTGAACGTCGGCGATCTACTTCACGACCCTCACTACACGGAGCGCAAGACCTATATCGAAGTCGACCACCCTTTGGGTTTCCGAGAAACCATCTACGGTTCCTACGTCAAGCTGAGTCACAGTCCGGTCACGGTGCGGCCGGGTCCCGTGATCGGTCAAGACAACGAATACGTTTTCAAGCAAATCCTCGGGCTTTCCGACGAACGCTATTCCGACCTGGTCGAGCGGAAGGTCATCTATTGATTCCGTCAGCTATTGATTTTGCAAACGCCGCGATGCTCAGCTTCGAGCAGCGTTCGAATCTCGAGCGTCGAAAATTCATAGGCCTTCGCGCAGAATTCGCAGCGAATTTCCTGGTTGAGTTCGCGCGCAACCATCTCTCGAATTTCCTGGTTGCCCAGCAACTCCATCATGCGCAGTGCGCGATCCCGGGTGCAGGTGCAGCGAAAAACCGGGTAGGTGGTGTGACGATCTCGGGATCCGAGTCCGCGCAAGAGTAGATCGAGAAGCTCATTGCAGTTGGCGTCCGACAGGGCGAGTTGTGAAAGCGCCGGCATTCCCCGGACATTTTCTTCCACTTGCGCCACCTCTTCGGGCAGCGCGTCGGGAAGGATCTGAACCAGGAATCCCGCGGCGACCACCGCACTCTCGTCGTTGGCCATGGCGACCCCCAGCCCCATTGCAGAGGGAGTCTGCTCACTTTCCGTGAGGTAGAGAGTGAGATCTTTCGCGACCTCACCGCTTACTAGCGGTACGGCGCCGGTGTAGGGCTCGCGCCATTCCGGCCGGTGCCGGACTACGCGAAGTGCACCGAGTCCGATCGAGCGGGCGACGTCGGGGCTTCCGTCTGCGAGAGTCAAGTTGGTGTCCGGGTGCTCCACAATTCCCCGAACTCGCCCGAGATCGTCCGCGATGACCACGATGCTGCCGAGGGGACCATTGCCGCGGAATTGGAGTTGGACGCTTTCGCTCGCCTGGCGGTCATCGTCTGTTTCATCGAAGTTCTCGTTGGAACTGTCAGTCGAGTTGTTGCTGACGCCGGATTCGACCGGGTCGGCCGAAGCGGGACCCACGGCGATCAACACGGCCCCCATGAGTGCGCGCCCCAGGGCGTTGGCCGCAGTTGGTGCCATCTTGCGCCGGTTCATCGCTTCGGCGATGAGTTGGCTGCCAATCAGGGTTCGAACCGCGATCCCACCGCCTTGCGAGATGGTTCGCACCAGCTTTGCATGGCCTTCGGGTACATCGTGAACCGGATCTTCGCTGGCGGAGGTCATAGGGTGAGAGTATCGCGGGAAATGTTTGTGGCCATCCAGGTCGACGCTCCGGTGCTGGAGGCAGGGCCTTGGGCTTATATGCTACGCATCCATCTGGAGGCAGAGCGACATATCGCTCACGATCATCGTCGCCACTGCCGTCTGGCCCGCTTGTCATCGATGGCGAGAATTGGCCGAGAAGTCAATCATCGGCAAGATCCTTGAAGGACGAGGAGAGGTAAATTGGATAATCCGGCAACGACAAACGCAATCTCGTTGATTCTTCCGTTTGAAGGTCGCACGCCGACGCTCGCATCCGGTGCATGGGTGGCGCCGGGAGGCGTAGTGATTGGTGACGTCACGCTCGGCGCCAACGCAAGCGTCTGGTATGGCGCTGTGCTGCGCGGCGATGTGAATGCGATTCGCATCGGCAGAGACAGCAATGTTCAGGATGGCGCGGTGATTCACGTGACTCGCGATCTATTCAATACTGAGGTCGGCGACGTGGTGACCATTGGGCA
>JADFNE010000048.1:0-14992 GCA_022563535.1 Myxococcales bacterium | reverse complement strand
GCGCTGTGCTGCGCGGCGATGTGAATGCGATTCGCATCGGCAGAGACAGCAATGTTCAGGATGGCGCGGTGATTCACGTGACTCGCGATCTATTCAATACTGAGGTCGGCGACGTGGTGACCATTGGGCACCATGCGGTGGTTCACGGTTGCAGGGTCTGCGACGGAGCGCTGATCGGAATCGGAGCCATCGTGCTCGACGGCGCTGTGATCGGCGAAGGGGCCCTGGTCGGGGCCGGAGCCGTGGTCACGCCGGGAATGAAGGTTCCGCCCGGTACTCTCGTGGTCGGAACTCCGGCGAGGGTTGTCCGCACGCTCGACGACGACGAGGTGCAGTCCCAGCGAGAACATGCGTTGAATTACGTAAAACTCGCGCACAGTCACGCGCAATCCCAGGGCTAGCTTGCGCGGCGATCAGTCGTCGAGCAGCTGCGTCTTCACGCCTTCGAGTTCGCGCAGTACCGGTTGCAATAGAGATTCATGGCGCAGGGTGCGTCGATGAAATAGTCGGATGAGATCCTCGTCGCGCGTAGCCCCGGCGCTCTCGATCAATTGTTCGAGTTCGCGGTCGGCATCGATCCAGTGGTTGAAGGACCGACCGAGCAGCGCCCCGACCTCGTTGAGATCGTTCTGTTCCAGATCACGGCCGTAGCGTTCGACACGTCGCAGATACTCGGCGGCTCGATAGGCGGCATCGGTTTCGTACGCGGCAAAGTCTCCACCCTCGCTCGCCTTCTCGAGTCGTCGGGTCAGCGCGTCGTGAGTGCCCGCAAACCGCGTGATTTTGGGTTCTGGCAGGGTTGGGGCTTCGAGTTTGATCCCGAGACCGTGGGCCATCACTTCCAGGCAAGCGCGCGACCATACCCAGTACCAACCCAGGTATTGAACAATGTCGGTGTCCGGGGTTGGATTGGCGACGAGCGGCGCGATCGCCATCGGGGTGTAGAGGTTGAAACGTACCGTGTGGTAGTCGATCACCGAGGTGGGGATTTTCTGACCGCGCAATTCGAAGTAACGCGCAAAGGCGCGCGGCAGGTCGCCCAGGGGTTCACTGAGATCGCGACCGCGCATGCCTCCGAGGTCTGCTGCGGGGTCGCCAAGACAGGCGAGCTCTAGATCGATCAACGCCGTGATGCGGCTGTTCTCGAACAAAAATTGTCCTGCGTCCACAGAAAGGAAGGTGACTTCAGAGCGATCCTTGGGAATGTTGCGCTTCAACCAGCTGAGGACGAACTCGATGATCGGTTCCGGGCGCGATTTGCATTCGCGGTAGGGCGCTTCCCAATTTGCGAGATCGCACAACCCGAGCGCTTCGGCGCCCACGGGCTTCGCCATGCCAAAGGCTTCGAAGGGAGCGGTGTCGAGTGAGTGAGTGCGCGCAAGGATCTCGATGTATTCGTCGAGCACGGCGCGACCCTCGGCTTCGGTTTCGGCCGTTGCAAGATTCTCTCGCCCCGCGCTTCGCTCCATCACGATCCCGGCCGGATCCGGGCAGTAACCGTAGACATGCGGCACTGGGATGCCGTCCTTTTCGAGTTGCTGCAACACGCGCATTTCGTGTTCGAGCACGCGGGAGCCGTGTTTGACTTCCGTGCGAGCACCGCGCAGGTAGAGCGGCAGGGTAATTCCTTTGCGCTCGAAATCGAGATAAAAGGCCGGTCGCCAGCGCGGCTGTCGTTCGTAGCTCACGATGCGACCGCCCAAATTGGCTTCGATCCAGTCGAAGGCTTTGGACCAGGGATCACCGGGACGTTTGTCGCCAGGCGGCGTCCCTTTAGGTGTCTCTTTAGGCCTCCCTTTGGGCGTAGAAGGGCTCACGGGGTGTTCCTCTAGGCCGACGCAGTGGTGCGCTTGCGAATCTTGAAAATAATGATCGTGGCGATGATCGCGACCGCGACGCCGATCCACACCTCGGTGGGCTGGTCATTGAACCAGGCGAGGAGTTCCGCCCCGAAGTAAGTAAGAAGTGAGACACCGGGGATGAAGCCGATGGCAGTCCCCAGAATCGCGGCCGGGACCTTTACCCGCGAAAGCCCGAGTGCCCAATGGGATGCCGGGTTCAAGAAGAATATGAGCCGGAAGAGGATCACCTTCGGGAGCCCGTCTTTGGAAAGCCGCTCGTCCCATTTGCGCAGGCGTTCGGGCATACGGCCTTCGACCCAGTCGCGACCCAGATAGCGTGCAAACGTAAAGCCCAACATCCCCGCTCCGATGGCCCCCAGGATGTTGACGGTAAAGGCCAACCAAAACGGCCAGAGTGTTGCCGAAGCCAAAATGAAGATGGCTCCGGGTGCGCCAAAGGGTTCGAATACTGCGAACAACACGATCACGGCCAAGGGACCCCAAGGGCCGGCCGCCTCGAGGAGTTCGCGCAAATGAACAGGGTCGAGGTATTGAAAATAGCCGCCAAAGTGTCCAAGGGCGCCGATGGCCAGAACTGCACTGAATAGGATGAGACGGTTTCCCATGTCGGTACGCTGCAGATTACCTCGGCGCAGGACTCGCTGCCCCAGATTCTGGTGCGGGGCGCTGGGTGGCGCTGGGTGGCGCTGGGTGGCGCTGGGTGTAGCTACCAGCCAAACTCGACCATGACATTGCGGGCGAGGTCTCGGATGATTTCCCATTGAGGATCGCTGGCAAACGCAGCGTCGGTCCACAAATCGAGATTCTCGGGACCCGAGATCGCGTTGAGCGCCGAGTCGAGTTTTTGCAGCGATAGGAGTTGGGCGTCCCCGGGCAGGGCCGTCATGTTCTCCATGAAGTTCGTGTACTGCTCGTCGAACGAGAGAGCGAGAAGATCGGCACAATTCCCTTGGGACCCAACTTCGGCCAGTGCGTCTTTTCCGGGTAGGGATAAATTGCGAATGGCCGTGTGCAGTGCGGTGTCTCGAGGTGCGATGATCGAAGTCGACATGAGATTGCGGAGTTTACCTTCGTTCAACGCGCTGTCGATTTTTCAGGTCTCCGAGACCGTCGAACCGCGCGCCAGATAGCCCGCCGCGAGAGCGTAGGTAGATTCGAATACGAGAGCGCCATAGGTGTATTGGGATCCACTGCCATCGATCAAGAAACCACTGAAGCGCGCCAGGAACAATCCGCCTGCCAGACAACACAGTGTGATCAACGCAGAGCGGGCAAAGTCCGGTCGCATCAAGGCGATAACGCAGATGACTCCGACCCCCGCCTGGAGTCCGCCGTACATCGCGCGAATTTCGGTTGTGCCCGTAGGTGTCGTTCCCACGACTCCCGCAATATCAGCGAGGGTTTCGGGCTGAAAGACACAGAACAATCCGTAGGGGAGCCAGATCAGCGCCGACAATATCAAGTAGATTCGAGTTCCCGACATGGTGCTGCTCCTTTGGATGTCTAGTATGAGAGCTGGATGTCTCAGCGCTCGAACTTGGTTTCGCGCAGGGTCTCGCTCACGGTCAGTGTGTACTCTGCGTAGAACTTGTCTCGCCCAAGCTGTTGTGCCGCGATATGTTCGGCGTTGATCTTCCATGCCTGCAACTCTTCTCTGGACTCGAATTCGATGATGCTCGCGCGTTCACCGTCCGGCGCATGGAACACCTTGTAGGAAATGAATCCCGGCATGGATTCGGCGATCGTCTGCATTCGATCCCCGAGTTCGTTGAACTCGTCCTCGATTCCCGCGCGGAGCTTCGAACGAAAAACCACTATGACCATCAACTCGACTCCTCAATGAATCTGTAGACAGAACTATTCATGCTCCAGGACTCGGTTTTCCGCTTTCACGATCCATACCACTCTAGGGAATTGTCGTGCCTCGGAAAGCGGTTGGCTCGCGTTCGTCTCGACCGGCGAGATTTTTGCCTGATGCGTCCTATAGTTTTCGAGACAGTTTTCGAGACCTGCTTAGCCGAAAAAATTGGCATTATCGATCCCGAGACCATGGAGACGTCGACGCTGCGACCCCAACCACTCCAATGACCACCCGAACCTACACCTTTCGAGACGCGGGGCTGTCTTCGAGGCCCCTGCGTATTTTCAACCGGCTCACGTCTCCACTCGGGATGTTGGGGGTGAAGTGGCCCTCGCTCGCCCCAGACGATCTGCTGGCCGCGGCGGCCAAGCAGGCGGGCTTCGACGATTTCGGACCCGAGACGCTTCGCGAGCCCCTCGAAGTGCTCCAGCGCGCCTTTGACGGAGAGGCGGGTCTCACGAGTTTCGGCCGAATCGTCGTGCGCCAGCTTCTCGTTTCGTCGCTCAGCCAGCGTCTGCGAGTACTGCATTGGGCCAGAGAACATCCAGAGGTTCGAGACCAGAAGATCGAGCGGCCCTGGATCATTCTCGGGCTTCCGCGCACGGGTACGACACTGCTGTCGTTCTTGCTCGGTTTCGATCCCGTCTCGCGCCCGCTGCTTCAATGGGAAGCATCGAGTCCCGTTCCTCCGCCAGATCTCGCGAGCTACGCCGAAGACCCGCGAATCGCCGCGACCGCAAAACAGTTCGACCAGTTGCAGGATCTCAATCCAGCCCTGCGCGCCATGCACCCCTTTGGTGCCACCCTGGCGACAGAATGCGTGACGTTGTTTGCATTCGATTTGCGCACGCTCTCCTTTGAAACCCAGGCGTTCATTCCGAGCTACGGGCGCTGGCTCGAGAAGGCCGACATGCGCAGCACCTATGCCATTCACAAGCTATCCCTGCAGATTCTGCAATCCAGACTTCCCACTCGGAACTGGTCGCTCAAGACGCCTAATCATCTCTGGTGTCTCGACCTGCTCGAAGACGTCTATCCCGATGCGCGGCTGATCTGGACCCACCGCGACCCGGCCAAGGTCGTACCCTCGGTAGCAAGTCTCATTACCGCCATGCACAAGACGTATTCCACGCGAGTCGACCCCGTGGCCGTGGGCCGGGAATGGGACGACAAACTCCACGCGGGGATCGTCCGGGGAATGGAGTTCGACGATCGCCAGGCGGGTCGGCAGTGGTGCAGCCATCTGCTCTACAGCGAGCTGATGGCAGATCCAATCGCCGCGGTGCGCAGAATCTACGCACAATTCGACCGAGAACTCCATCCGCTGCACGTTCAGCGCATGGAAACCTGGATGCATATGCGCGGACAGGACGCATTTGGCCGTCACGGCTACGACGCACGAGATTTTGGGCTTGCCAAAGAGCAGATTCGAGCCCGCTATAGCGACTACATCGCCCGGTACCAGATCCCCGAGGAATAAGGATTTTTGCCGGAACTGCAAATCGCGAGCAGCGTCGGCCCCGCTCGATTGATATCCTGAACCTCTCTGAACGAGAAAGGAGCACCGCAATGAAAGCCGCAGTCATGCGAGAATTGAACGCGCCGATGGAAATCATCGACGGCGTCAGCCTGGGGGATCTCGGACCCGGCGACGTGCATGTGAAACTGGTTTCGAGTGGCGTCTGCCATTCGGACCTCTCTGTACAGAACGGCACCATCCCCTTCGCCTTCCCCCTCATTCCGGGTCATGAGGGTGCGGGAATCGTGCAGGAAGTCGGTTCCGGCGTGACGGACATTGCCGCCGGAGATCACATCATTTTGAGCTTCGTGCCGGCGTGCAACAAGTGCAAGCCGTGTCTGCGCGGTCAGTCCTACCTGTGCGACGCCGGGGCTGCGTTCGGCATGACGCCGCACTTCGTAGTCGATGGCGCGCCGATGGTGGGCATGGCGGGTCTCGGCACCTTTGCCGAAGAGCTGATTGCCAACGAGGCTTGCCTGGTCAAGGTGGACGACGACATCCCGCTCGATATCGTTTCCCTGATCGGTTGCGGCGTGACGACGGGTGTCGGTGCCGCGATCAACACTGCGAAAGTCACGCCGGGTAGTTCCGTCGTGGTCTTTGGCTGTGGTGGCGTCGGGATGAGTGCGATTCAGGGAGCACGAATTGCCGGTGCCGCAGAGATTCTCGCGGTAGACACGGTGGAGTCGAAACTCGAAGCCGCCAAGGGCTTCGGTGCCACCCATGTCTGCACCCCGGACGCGCTCGATCAAATGAAAACCGAGATTACGGGGGGAGAGGGCTTTGACTACGCGCTCGAATGCATCGGCAACCCGGTGACCATTCGCGCGACCTTCGACGCAGCGCGCCGAGGCGGCACAGCGGTCATCGTCGGTGTCGGCCGGATTTCGGAAGAGGTCAAGTTCAGCGCGTTCGAGTTCTTTTTCACCGACAAGATACTGCGTGGCTCGATGTACGGGAGCGCCAACGTTCGGACCTTCATGCCCATGCTGATTCGCTTGTGGAAGGCCGGCAAGCTCGACCTCGAGAGCATGATCACCCGTCGTATTCAACTCGAAGACGTGAACGACGCTTTCAAGGCCATGCAAGAGGGCCAGGTGATCCGTTCGGTGATCGACTACAAGTAAGAGGAGTTGTAGTCGTTCGAGCAGCATGCTGAACGCAGTGCGAAGGGGTTCTGTCATCCTGGTACAGCAATCGCTTGCGCGGTTTCTCGAATTAGAGGGCCTGCGCCCGACGGTCGAGGCGGGCTTGCGCAAGGCGGCAGCGGAATTCGGCCGCGGCGAAAGAGAATTCGCTGCGGCTGGATTTTCCGAACTCGAAGACTGGACGATCCGCCCAACCCGCGCGGTCACTCGCTTTGGTTCCATCACCCCCCGCACAAAGACGCTCAGGCTCACGACCCTCGATTGCTCTCCCCACGCGCGTCGCGACACCATCTTGCACGAAGTCGCGCATATCTTGACCGGGGCATTGCTTGAAAAGCGAGAGAACCACGGTCCCAAATGGCAAGTGATCGCCAGCGCGTTGGGTGCCGCTCCAATGCGCATGGGCCGGGACCCGCGATTTCACGCGGCGAGCGAGGCGCTGCGTATTGCACGTCAGAAGGTAGTCGCGCGCTGCGACCGCTGCGGTCTGGAAATCAAACGCCTGCGGCGCTCCCGTCGCAATTGGCGCCGCTTCCTCCATCTCGAGTGCGGCGGTCGCTTCAAGGCGGTCAAGCCGTAGTGAGACTCTCCACTCCGCACTCGTGAACAAATCTCGTCACCGCTTCCAACTGGGAGAGACGCAAACCGGCACGTCCGGGCAGGGGGGTAGCGGCTGGCCGCAGGCCTTCGCGCTCGAGCACCGCGTCGATCGGTCCTCGCAGCTTGCTCGACGGATCGCGTCGATGGGCAAAGTTTTTGTAAGTCCCCTTCAAGAACGCTGCAGGGCCCTCGTGTGCGAGGGGTTGCATCACGTCGAGGGTGCTCTTGTTCCAACTCAAGAGCACATCAGTAGGCAATGAGAATGCGCGCCAGTCACGTTGCGCTTGATCCAGCGTCACCCCAGCGAGCAAGTCGTCTGCCGACAGGCCAGTGGGGCATAGGCGGTTCTCACTCGGAAGTTCTTCAGGATTGATGACCGCGGAAAAACGCTCTCCCGTGCTGAGCCGCCGCGCGACCCAGTGAATCAGTTTTTTGGGTTCGTGGCGCAGTGCCGCACGAGGCAATCCCTCGGTCGCCGCGCCCACAAATGTGGCCTCGGCGTAGACCACGACAACGCGATCGAACTCTTCCGCCAGTAGCGGGGGAAGCCCGTGGGTCCGGGTTCGATCTTTCTGGGCGAAGCGCGGAAGGCGCGGGTGCAATCGTGCCGCTTCGATCTGGAGATCGATCATGCCGGTAAAAGCCCGAAGCAATTGCCCGAGGCCCTCAGTTTCGGGTTCGATGAACTCGAGTGCCTGGACTACGGCCTCGACCGTCGAAACGCAATCGGCACTCGGTTCCTTGCGGAGTCGGTAGCGACTCGGTTGCACCGGATCAAACGCGAGCTTGGGCAGGCTGTGGAGCGCGGGAAGGTCGCGGTAGAGCGAGCGCGCCTGGTGCCAGGTGCCGTCGAGGACGACCAACGCTCGCGGTAGCTCTGACCTTGGAATTGTTTCCAGGTCCCGCGCTCCGGGTCCCGGGAACAACAGAGCAGCGCCCTCGGGAAGCTCGAGCGACCGAACTCCGTCGCGCAGGCCCCGGTCGTAGTCGACCGCAACCCGCACGCGAGCCAGGCAACGCTCCAATATGCGCGCCGATCCGAGGGGATGAAAGCGTTCGTGGGGATGCTGGATGATCAGCAGATCGGTGCGGTTCTCGACCGGCGCGAGGTATTGGCAAAAGCACAGCGCGCGGGGACGAAAACACGAATAACAGACGATCCGCGGTGATGCCGGGGAATCATCGGCGCTGTTGTCGGCGCTAATGTCGGCGTTGATGTTGATTTTGTAGTTGGCGTTGCTGATGACGTCTTGACTCAGGCGCTGGGACTCGGGCGTTCGTGCACGAGGATCTTCGTGTCTTCGCCAAAGAGAATCTTGATCTTGCCGGTCCCGGCACTTCCCTGACAGACACCGCTACCCAGAGTTTTGTGATCGATCCGATCTCCGACCTCAAAGGAAGCAAATATCGAATAGGTTTGAGTCGCCTTCTCCATATTGGCTTCGATGATCTCAACCGTGTTCACAGCCTTCTTGCGTTTGGGCTTGACCCGGCCGGCGGTCGACTCCCACGGAGGCAAAAGGACGATCGGTGCCGACAAGATCGGCCCGTCGTCGGTGTACTCCCATGCGGGGTCCGAAGTCTGTTCGATGGCGGTGTAGAACACTTCGTTGCCGATCTGCTCGGCAATTTCCCGTCCCAGGCGCTCCACTTCGCGGATCCAACCGGCCCCTTTCTGGGCCTCGCGCTTGCGGCAGATTTCCCAGTAGCGTGGAGAAGCAGCGATCACGATCGCAGGAGCCTCGTCCGAGGTGGTCCGTTCCGTTGCTTCCATGATCTCGTCGCGGAAGGCCTGTTGATTTGCATCGACGATGGCGGCTTGCGCAAGGGTCGCGAGCAGCAGTCGCAGCGGGGTATCACCGGCGCCACTGTGGGTGGCTTCCGGCTTCAAGTACTTGACGCAGATCACGGCGATGCGGTTGTCGGGCAGCAAGCCGATCAAGCCGACGTCGTCGACTCCCTTGTTGGGGTCTTGATCGCCGAGTGATTTGTTCGGTGCGGCGGTGCGCAGCGGGACGAGCCCATCGATGATCAGGAGTTCGCTGCCGTCGGGAAGCTTGGCTGCGTCGCCTCCACCCCGGGCATAGTTGCCGGCGGAGAGAGCAAAGTGTTTGTCGTCTTTGCCGTTCTGTCGCGCCGAGGGGGTGCGAATGGTTTTGATGCCAAAGTATTTCTTGTCCTGATCGCGGCGCTTGGGTGCCCCGGCCACCTCTTCTTTGTAGAGGGGTTCGAGGGATGCGCCAGTTAGCTCGGCGGCGGCGCCGCGAAAACCCTTGGCCTGCTTGACTTGTCTGTCTGTCGCGAGTGCGATCAGCGGATGAATGCTCACCTATGGTCCTTCCAGGTATGGGGCCGCGAAGTCATGCGGGCGGCACCCAGTTCTTGTGTTTGTTTGTACCGTTTTTGCTGCAGATGATGTTGCCGACGCCGGTACAGGAGATCTTGTTCGGAGTTTGGCCCGGATCCCTTTCCCAGCGGCTGAGATCAGCAGCCGCTCGTCGTGTCGGGATGCTAGCTTTGATTACCCATCTTTGCGCCTTGCCTCGACGGTCTGTTCGTCCTTCGATTGCGAGCAATTGCGAGTTTTGCCCCAGATTTCGCGGAGAAGGCCCGAATGATCGTGGCCGCAACGCCACTCCGGGCTCGACCTTGTCGGTCCTCGATGCTGAAAATTGCGTCATAGCCGGGCCTAGACCGGCGAGAGACAGCGATTTATCATCCGAATTCCGCGAGCATAGCGGTATCGCGAAGAAAGATCCGCAAACAGCACCGGTGCAGTTGGATTGACTGGCGTTTCGCAAACGATTTGAATCCCGTAGACCCGGAAAATCCGGAGAGCGCGGACGACGAAGGGAGGAACCGATGAAGGCTTCCGATGTATTCGTGAAGTGTCTCGAAATCGAGGGCGTGACGCGGATTTTTGGCGTTCCCGGCGAAGAAAATGCTGACTTCATGATGTCCCTGACCGAATCGGATCAGATTCAGTTCATCTTGACGCGGCACGAACAGGGCGCCGCCTTCATGGCCGAGGTGCACGGCAGGCTCACGGGTCAGCCGGGGATCTGCCTCGGCACCCTCGGTCCCGGTGCGACGAACCTGATCACCGGTGTGGCGGATTCAAATATGGACCGATCGCCCATGGTGGTGTTGACCGGGCAGGCGGATAGCAAGCGCCAGCACAAGGAAAGTCACCAGGCCATGGACGTGGTCAGCATGTTCAAGCCCGTCACCAAGTGGGCCCACTCGATCCTCCACCCGGACAATATTCCCGAGGTGCTCCGCAAGGCGTTCAAGCTCGCGAAGCAGGAAAAGCCCGGGGCCTGTCACGTGGAACTGGCGGAGGACATCGCCGCGATGGAGACCGACGCCGAACCCATTGCCTCCCAGCGGGTTCGCCGGGCAGTCCCCGCAGACAAGATCGTGGACGAAGCTTTCGACATGATCGCGGCTGCAAAGCGGCCGATCATTCTCGCGGGCAATGGAACGATTCGAAAACGCGCGAGCGTCCAGCTGCGACACTTCGTGGAAAAGACAGGCATTGGTGTGGTCAGCACCTTCATGGCCAAGGGTTGTGTGGACATGGACTCCGAGCAATGTCTTTACACCGTCGGGCTTCAGTCGAAGGACCATGCAACCTGCGCCATAGACGCCGCGGACGTGGTCATCTGCCTCGGCTACGACATGGTCGAGTATCACCCGCGACTCTGGAACGCGAACACCGATCACAAGCTGATCCACATCGATTTTCTGCCGGCGGAAGTCGACGAAAACTATCGCGTGGATGTCGAGATCGTCGGAGACCTTGCCCACACTTTGTGGATGTTGAACGAGCGCTTCGACGCCCTGGGTTCTCTTCCGAAGTACGATTTGAAGTACCAGGCGGCTGCGCGACGGGAGATGGCGGCCGATCTCGCAGAACACAGCGAGGACGACGCAGTGGGGGCGATCAAGCCGCAGAAGGCGCTGTGGGATGCGCGCCAGGTGCTCGGGCCGAAGGATATCCTGCTCTCGGACGTCGGTGCCCACAAAATGTGGATCGCTCGACACTTCCAATGTCACGAACCCAATACGTGTCTCATCCCGAACGGCTTCTGTTCGATGGGCTTTGCCCTGCCCGGCGCGATCTCGGCCGCGATGGTCTTTCCCGATCGGCGCATTCTCGCCGTGTGTGGAGACGCGGGGTTCTTGATGAACGTGCAGGACATGGAAACCGCCAAACGCTACAACACGACCCTCACGGCGATGATCTGGGAAGATCACGCCTACGGCTTGATCAAGTGGAAGCAGGACAACCAATTTGGTCGTCACACCGAACTCGACTTCGACAACCCAGACTGGATGAAGCTCGCCGCTGCGTTCGGTTGGCAGGGTATCTATGTGGACAAGAGCACCGAGCTGGTCGCGGCTCTCGAGAAAACGTTCCAGACCCCCGGTCCGAGCTTGCTGGTGATCCCGATCGACTACCGAGAGAACAATCTACTTACCGAACGGTTGGGAAACATCGCCTGCCCGATCTAACTCGAGAAGAACGCGAAGAAAATATCAGCCAACCCAAGTCATCGGGAGATCCAAATGCTCCAAGAAACCTACCCCTACTATCTCGGCAGTGAGCCGCAGACCCCCAACACCGATCTCGACATCATTGACAAATACACGGGCAAAGTGGCGACCCGGGTGCCGCTCGCCGATCCCGCGGCCATAGACAAGGCGATCGGGCTGGCGGTCGGCGCGGAAAAGGCGATGCGCGAATTTCCCGCCTATGCGCGTCGGGACGTGCTCAATCACTGCGCGAATCGTTTCGAAGAAAGAGCCGAAGAACTCGCCCTGGCCCTGTGCATCGAAGCCGGCAAGCCGATCAAAGATTCCCGAGGCGAGGTCACCCGATTGATCGAAACGTTCCGCATCGGGGCCGAAGAAGCGACGCGGATCTACGGCGAAGTCATACCGATGGACAATACCCCCCGCGCGGCGAACTACACAGGGATGTGGAAGCGGGTTCCGGTGGGCGCGGCATCGTTCATCAGTCCCTTCAACTTTCCACTCAACCTCGCCGCACACAAAGTGGCGCCGGCCATCGCGGCGGGATGCCCGTTCGTGATGAAGCCCGCGAGCGCAACACCCATCGGGGCCTTGATCATTGGAGAGGTGTTGGCGGAGACCGATCTGCCCAAGGGGGCCTTCTCGATTTTGCCCGCGCGCCGGGACGGTGCGGATCTCTTCACCACCGACGATCGGCTGAAGCTGCTCTCCTTTACCGGTTCCCCGGGAGTCGGCTGGGCGCTCAAGGCCAAGTCGGGCAAAAAGAAGGTCGTGCTCGAACTCGGGGGCAACGACGGTCTTTGTGGCTACCCTATCGACAAGATTCGCGAGAACCTGTCAGGTATGATTGATGCCATCCTGATATCCGGTGCTAATGTCCTACTGGTTGGTATGGTGTTACCGCCGAACTACGGCCGCCGTTATACCAGAGCCTTTGAACAGCTGTTCGTCCAGGTGGCTGCAAAGTTCAACGTGCCCTTTCTACCATTTCTGCTTGAAGGCGTGGCCACGGGCGACGCTTTGTTGCAGCGAGACGGCATGCATCCGACGCCGGAAGCCCAGGTATTACTATTGGACGACTTGTGGCCTCAGCTAGAGGACTTGCTGACACCTGACGATTCAGTCAACTAAGAAAACTCTAACAACTTCTCGCGTTCTCTCCAATCCGGCATCACGGTAGACAGCAACCGATAAAACGATTTGTTATGGGCAAAATGGCGCAAATGACACAATTCATGCGCTATCACAAAGTCGATGGCGTCAGTGGGCATTTGTACCAGCATCGAATTCAGGCATATTTCACCATTGCCTGAGCAACTACCCCAGCGAGCTTTCATCTTGCGCGTTGTCATTTTCCTGTAGGGTATTGGCTGGCTGAACAACTTCAAACAATTCTCGATTCGAATGGGGAATAGTCTATTCGCCTGCAAGCGATACCACTGGTTCAGGTGACGCGCTATCAGCGATTCACTTTCCGGTTTCATGCAACGTACAACAATAGCATCCTGAAGCTGTTCTACGAGGTTCGGTTTTCCACGAACAAGCATTAATGAGTAGTCGGAACCGAGATAACGGTGAACAGACCCATCAATAAACCGCGGCTTTTCCACACACGGAACATCGGCCAGTTCTTTGCGAGCTTGTTCAATCCAGCCCAACCTCGACTCCAGGAAAGCATCGATCTCGAGCCAGGGACATTTCAATGGAACGCGCAACTCAACTGGCATGTCGGGAGACACATACAGCACCATTGTTTTACGACGGCTTCGCTTTATTAGTACTTCAAGTTCCTGGTTGCCGATAGCTACCTGGCGCACATAGCAGGAATCAGCACCTGCCGCGGAGATCTTTCGGGTCAGGGAGCCTCTCACTGCTGCGTGGCGCTGCCACCGTGGCATGGCGGAGACATCGGCGCGTCGCCATGTTTCTCTTTCCACTCCTTCGCCGTATAGGTGTGAAGCGCAAGGGCATGGATACCGAAGCCGAGTCGACCTCATTGAACTCGCTGCTGCCCGTCAGGGGTCGTCGGGTACCAAGGTCTATGCCATCGACGTCGCTAGCCTCGTGGGACCGGTTCGAGAATTCCTGAAGAAATGGCAATTCTCCGAGGGTCCCAAAGGCCACGATTCCTTCGCAAGCACTGCACAACGCGGTATCAAAGCCCGCCAAGACGAACTCAAGGATTGGCGCACCAAGACCACCGAGTGGCTAGGGGAAGAATTCGACAAACAAGCCACGATCGACGAGATCCGGAGCCTCCTCACAGAAGCCAATCAGTTGGGCCTTTGCGATACGGGCAATATTCGAGAAGTACGCCACCTACTTGGCCAGTTTCGTGACATCGCCATAGCTGATGCCCTTGCCCACGCCGCACTCGCTAGCCACGAGCAGCGAGATGGCACCACTCTGCATGCCCTCACCTATGATTTCACAGAGGCCATTCAAGTGACCGGGGGGTTGGGTGTATACCTCCTACAGATCTTCGAGGATATCGAGAAAAGTATGAGCGCAAGGCTCGAAAATGGCGGTGCTGTCGCTGCCCAGAGAATGATCGACCAAGTGACGAAGGAGTTCCAAGCGATGCAATCCGTCGTAAACGACTATGCGGAGATTCGTTCCTATGACGGCTCGTGATCGCGCAAGCGAACTGCGAACGCGCATCTCCGAAATCAAGGAGGCACAAAAACACGAGAAGCACGCCGAGGCTCTCGAAGACAAGCGCCAGGCGCTCGAGTCGTTTCGAAGCAAACTGCAAGCTGCAGTCACATCGGCGGGCGTACTCGTCAAGAATCAGCGTCTAGAATCTGCCACGCTGCCAGATCCGACGAAACTCGCGGATGCCCTAAATAAGGTCTTCGAATCCTTCATCGAGGATCGCGGTTCTATCACAAAGGGTCGCAACTTTACCACGCTCACCGGGCATCTCGATACAACGACGAAAGCACTAAGGGGCGCGACTCTGGCGGCCTGGAAGAAAGTGGTCAGCGCGGCGCCCAAGATCAACGACTCTCTCCTAAGGCAGATCGCTGAACTTCACGGCCAACGGGCAGCCGTAGAGCAGTTGCGCAACGCGAACGCACGACTCGTTGAGGCGTCCACGAAACCGCCCGCGAACCAAGGCGAATGGGACGCATACCAAACGCTTATGCGACTCGTCGAGGAGCAGATCAAGACGCTCAACACTGATCATTTCCCACAATCCGTTCTCGACTTCTGCAAAGCAGCCCAGTCGAGCGGTGCTCCGCTTTCCATGCTGACCCGTGAAGTCCGTGCTGGCCTGGAGGAACACGGCTTGCTCGACGACCTTCGGTATCGATTCAAGTGATGCGACGATGAACGAACTGGCACGCACCGCCCTCAAGGTTCTCGACGATCTCCAGCTTCAGGAGTCTCGCCTACTCTCATGGGGCATGGTGGAAGGATCTTTCACCGACGACGAGCTTGTCGCAGTTGCGGAACGAGT